>CAYPJB010000142.1:0-10165 GCA_964410845.1 uncultured Bacteroidales bacterium
CGGTACGCTGATTCCGATGGCTACGAAAAAGATAAATCCCAGCAGATGTGGTTTTATCGCGATTGGGTAGTGAATGCTTTCAACCATGATCTGCCTTACGACCAGTTTATCAGGGATCAGCTTGCAGGCGATCTTCTGGCGCAGGCAACCCAGGATCAAGTTGTTGCGACGGGTTTTCTCCGCAATTCCATGCTTAATGAAGAAGGTGGCGTCGATCCTGAGCAGTTCCGCATGGATGCGATGTTTGATCGCATGGATGCTATCGGCAAGAGTATGCTTGGCATCACTATTCAGTGCGCCCAATGCCATAACCACAAGTATGATCCCATCACCCAGGAAGAGTATTACAAACTTTTCGCTTTTCTAAACAACGATCACGAAGCCCAGCGGGTGGTCTATACACCTGCAGAGTTGATGCAGGCAAATGCGTTGCAACTGCAGATGAAGAAGATCGAGATGGGACTACAGGAGCGTACTCCTGATTGGAAGATGAAACTGGATGCATGGGAGAAACAGATTCGAGAGAAGCAGGTGAAGTGGACGATTCTCAATAAACTCGAAAATGCAGGTGACAACGGTCAGAGGTATATCCCACAGGCTGATGGATCCATTTTGGCACAAGGCTACGCACCTACGAAGTTCGATACCCATTTGCGTGGCCCGGCACCACTGAAAACAATCACTGCATTTCGTCTGGAAATGCTCAACGATCCAAACCTGCCTTGCAATGGTCCGGGGCGTTCGCAGATGGGAACCTTCGCCCTCTCCGAATTCAAGGTAAAGCTCGAGTCCAAGCCTCAGCCGGAATCCAAAGAAAAGAAATCGTCATCTAGCTGGGTCAAATTCAGCAAGGCACTTGCTGACTACAGCAACCCGACACGTGATCTCGAAGCTACTTACGATGACCGGTCGAACAAGAAACGCATCACCGGGTCCATCAACTTTGCCATCGACGGCAAGAATGATACTGCCTGGGGCATTGATCAGGGGCCAGGCCGGCGGAATCAATCGCGGGTGGCCTTGTTCGTGCCTGAAAAACCAATCAAGCTGGAAGAAGGTGCCTTGCTTGATGTGTATCTGACTCAGCAGCATGGAGGTTGGAACTCGGATGATCACATGAATAACAACCTGGGACGATTTCGTCTCAGTGTTACCGATCAAGACCACGCCGACCGGGTGGTGCTGCCACCACATATTGTGGAAATACTCAACAAGCCTTCCGAACGTCGTTCCCTGTTGCAATCAGCTTCACTCTTCAGCTACTGGCGAAGCACAGTGGAAGAGTGGAAGACGGAGAACGAGCAAATCGAAAAGCTATGGGAACAGTGGCCTGCTGGTTCAACGTCGCTGACAGTTCAAGCTCGGGAGCAACAACGAGAAACTCGGTTGCTGAAGCGTGGTGAATTCATGAAGCCTGATCGACTGGTACAGGCTGGGGTGCCCGCTTCATTCAATGGAATTCCCAAGGATGCCAGCCCTGATCGTCTCACCCTGGCACGGTGGATGACAGACCGCCAGGCGCCTACAACAGCCCGAGTCTTTGTCAACCGGGTCTGGCAGGCATACTTTGGTCTGGGCTTTGTTGCCAGCGCTGAAGACTTCGGCATCCAGAGCGAACCGCCTACCCATCCTGAACTGCTCGATTGGCTGGCTGTCGAATTCATGGACAACGGGTGGAGTATCAAGGCTCTGCATCGTCTCATCGTCAACTCTGCCACGTATAGGCAATCGTCGAAAGTAACGCCGGAATTGCTGAATAAAGATCCCTACAATCGGTCGTTAGCTCGTGCTTCCCGTATGCGAGTAGAAGGCGAGATTGTTCGTGATATCTCCCTGGCCGTCAGTGGGTTGCTGAATCCGCAGGTAGGAGGGCCATCTCTCTTTTCGCCTGCACCATCATTTCTGTTTCAACCACCTGCGAGTTATGGCCCGTTCACCTGGAGTGAAACACAAGGTCCTGACCGATACCGTCGGGCGCTGTATACGTTTCGTCGCCGTTCGACGCCTTACCCTATGCTTACCAATTTCGATGCGCCTAATGGCGATGCTGCGTGTGTTCGTCGAAGCCGCTCCAATACACCTCTGCAGGCACTCACCACCATGAATGAAGTAGTCTTCGTGGAAGCGGCCCGATCGCTCGGTAAACGCATGCTGATCGAAGGTGGATCGTCAGATAGGGATCGCATTCGCTACGGATTCAGGCTCTGCACTTCGCGTCAGCCGAGTGACAAGGAACTCAATCTACTCGAAACACATCTGCAGCAGCAGCGTGTACGATTATCTGATGGCTGGCTGAATCCTGCTGAGATCATCTTTGGCACCAGGGACCTGAAAGAGAAAGTGCCAGCAGGCCTGACCCCAACGCAATGGGCCAGCTATACCTTGCTGGCCCGCATATTGCTCAATCTGGATGAAACGATTACGCGTGAATAGCGTTACAGTTGAACGCGTTCCATTTCCAGTTTAACACGAAAGGGTACCTGGCCACTGGTTCCCGAATCACGACGTTCGCGAAAGACGCCACGCCGGTAGGATCTCACATCCTCAATGGTGTAAAAGAGGTGTGGATCAAATTGTCTCAGCAGCTTATCGACTTCCTTGATCTGATGACGCTTGACGATCGTGAAGATCAGGTTCACTGGGCCGGCAATGCCATCCCCTTCCAGGCAAGTAACTCCAAAGTTGGCTGCAGTGAGTTTGTCTATTAGTAAGCTGGGTTCCTTGGCGGTGATAATGTTGACCACTTGAGTGCCAATTGCCAGTTTCTCTTCAATGGTCATACCCAGGAAACTGCCGCAGGTGAAACCCAGAGCATAAGCAATGGAGCATGGCAGATGGGACAAATTGGAAACGACCTGACCTATGGCGAAAAGCCAGATGGTCGATTCAATCATGCCCAGGAAAACAGCGTATTTCTTGAGTCCACGGGCGACAAAGATGCTTCGGAGAGTGCTCGACGAGACGACGCAAGTCTCAGCGATGAAGATTGTAACTGGCAGCCACCAAGACATCGAAAAAAATCCCCCGGAACCCATGGATCAAGGTCGGAACGATAACGACTTTCGAGATCCATGCAAGGGAGGATTTTCAGGCTGAAAACGCTACTTTTCCTCAGGTTCAGGAGGTTTCTCAAAGAACTTCTTAGCGAATTCCGTCTTGGGCTCATATTTATCCAGTTCCAGTTCCATAACGAGTTTCTTGCCGTTGCGGATGGTAATTGACTGGGGCAACGTGGCTTTCCCAAATGATTTGAAATTGAGGAAACTCGTTTCCTGAAGCAAGTCTTCGTTCTTTTCTGCATCAAACACTTTTCGATCGATAAAGGTGAGAAAGCCCAACTGGCGATCGAAGAAGAGATACACACTGCGGTAACCAAGTCGATCTGCTTTGAGGCCGAGGATGAAACGCTCATCACGCTTGGCTACGGGTAGTGTCGTCAACTGGTATTGGCCCCCCAATAGTGGAGTAAGCCGGCTGACATAATGAGCATGGGCTTCCTCTGCTACTTCCTTGGCCAGTTTCTCTACCAGGTCATCTGCACCTCGGCCTGTTGCCAGGGTACGCCACGATTTGCCGTCGTGGAAGCCCGTGGTAACAGGAAGGTTGCCGCCGGTCCCTTTGAATGAATAGGTGTAACGATATTGATCTGGCAGCACGCCATGCCATTCTCCGAAGAAAGGCACAGGCTTGTCCGCCTGATCGTTGCGATAAAGTAATCCACGACCACGCCAACTGGCAGTAGTGAGTTTCTCTAACTCCTCAGATCCGCCATGAGCTCGGATAGCTTTATCGAGTATTTCTCTGGCTTTGTTCGAGATGGAATTTTTAGCTGGTGATTGTGCCTGACACATCATCAGCGAAAACAGGAGTATGGCCAGGGCGAAGGAATGATGCACCATGCCAGACTCCTGAAGAGATGTTGCTTACTTGATGTCCCAAGGATCTTGTTTTGATTCGCTCTGGAACCGCAATTGGGCTGCCCAGTGAATGCGATCAACCGCACCCAGGCAGGTGAAGAGATCACTGATCATTTTGATATGTCCGATCAGATACAGGATCTCTACGAGCAATGTCCACTCAGTTCGTTTGTGGATGCCGATCTGCGGTGAAAGGATCAGCGGAATAGAGAATAGAATGGGCATGATCGCCACGACAATCGCAATATAGACAGCCCAGCGTCTGGCTCGGCTGATATAGCTGCTTACTGAAAAGTAAAAGCAGGCGATGCCCAGGAATACGAGCATGATAAAAAAGAAACCAAAATGACCGGCCTGCGGCCTCATCAGCAGGAAGAGAAAACTGACAAAGGTGAACAGCATTGATGGGATGAAAATAAACCAGGCGATCACTCGAAGGTGATTGGCTCCTCGACGAAGATGATCCAAGTCTCGAGGTAACTGGATAGCCTGATACTTCTTCAGTTCAGGTGTAATCGCTGTTGTGTTGGTATTCGGTGCCACTGCCATCTTGTCATCATAACATGAGGCTACAGTTGATGCAGCAGGAGTTCGAAAAAATCTCCTGCTGTTGTGTTGAATACAGTCGTAATCACATGCAGAGGCTCGTTCAGTGGTAGTAAATTAGACGGAACTAGAAACCGCCTCGGCCAAATCCACGTCCACCACCCATTCCGCTATCTCCACGTCCACCGCCAGGCCCGCCTCGTCCACCCGCGCCACCACGGTTTTGCATGAACTTGGCGAAACCTGCCTTGTATTCTTCAAAGTCCACGAATCCGTCTTTGTTGGTATCGTATTCCTCGAAGCGTTCTCGCATGAAGCCAGGGAACTGTTCTTTAGTCACTTTGCCTGTTTTGTTGCGATCAATATTATCGAACATGGTTTTGGCCATTTCATCAGGGTTGCGACCTGCGAATGGTCCACCACCGCCGCCTCGCATGTTATTGCCTTCGGCTTTGTAGAGTGCAATAGCTTCTGCCTTATCGAGCTTGCCATCTCGATTAGCATCGTACTTCTTCCACTCAATGCTCTTGATGGTTCTGCTGTTCTCGATTTCCTTTTCATCCAGCACATTGTCCTTATTGGCATCAATGAACTGGAAGATCTGATCAACCCGTCGTTTGGCATCATCATCAGACATTGGTGTACCAGCAGGAGCACCAACCCGCATTGTCATAGCTGGTGCGGTTGATGAATTGCTAACGATCGGAGGAGGTGTTGTTGTCGTTGAAGCAACTGTGGGTGTTGTTGTTGCAGGTGTAGTGCTAGCAGGTGAAGTAGCGGTTGGTGTTGCTGCAGCTACGACTGGAGCTGCCTTGGGAACAGTCCGCATGGCTTCTTCCAGAGTAATGATGCCATCGTTGTTGCGATCATGCTTCTTGAATTCATCCATCTTGTCAGCAGGCCATTCATTCATGCTGAGTTGACCGTCACCATCCTTATCATTATCGCTGAACCAACTGGGAACATTGCTGGGTAGTGCAGGCTTTTTAAAAGCTCGAGTGGTGGTACTGGTGGCGGAGCCGTACACCACAGGAAAATTGCTGCCGGCGGCCGAGGTCTGTGTTGATGGAGTTGAACTACTGCTGGGGGAAATGGGAGGTGCTGATGAATCACTTTGCAATGGAGCCACAGCTACCGGCAAAGAAACCCTTGGGTCGTCTCGTTTGGCTTCGCCTGGCACCTTTTTGAGTTTCTTGGCATCTTGCCCTTCATCCCCGATTTGTGATTTACCTTCTTGACGGGATTGGCGTCGTTGGCTTTTTTCCTGTTGCTGATCCTGTTCGGCATAGTTAACGGCAACAATGGGTTCACGCTCGGTGGATGATTCTTTTTGTTTCGTTACTGCAGGAGTAGACTTCCGCATTTCAGGGATACGAACAAGTCCTGTTTCGATCCCTGGAGCAAGACTCGCCGTCGGCTTGACCATTTGTGTTGGCATGGGCGCGGGGGCTGCAGTACTTTGGCCACATCCAGGCAGAAGCGATAAACACAGCAAACCAGCAGCAATATGAATTGTCGATTTCATGGCAGTTCCTGATCGTTCTGTCATCATCATACACTAAACCGATGAACAGATGATGAAGTATCGGCTAGCTTGAGTATTTCCCACAAATATGAATGGTTCATGAGATATATGCGCTGATTCAGACCATTGTTTCAGTAAGCGGCAGAGTTGTTCAGAACAACCCCTTTTTGCTGAATATCCTTCGCACTATTGCCTTGCAAGGATGCAGGAAAGTAAGATAAGCCTATGGATTGGTTATGAGGGATGTGGTCATGCGACGTCGTGCGTCAGTCAAACAGGAATTTCTACTAGTCACTTTGTTTCTTGTAGCAATAGGAGGGTTAGCTGTGATGCTGACTCTTCGAAACACTACCACCAACGAAGACACTTATCTCCGTGAAGAGCTTCGAACAATTCAGGAGATGCCCATTTCGCTTAAGCCCGCCAACGAATTATCCCAGGGACAGGACGTTCCCAAGGATCAACAGAAAGAAA
Source organism: uncultured Bacteroidales bacterium (assembly GCA_964410845.1). GTDB lineage: Bacteria > Planctomycetota > Planctomycetia > Gemmatales > HRBIN36 > JAEUIE01. Next base: position 6,463 of record CAYPJB010000142.1, read on the forward strand.
TCACCACTGACACCGGACTGAAAATCATCGATCTTCGCATTGGCAAAGGTGACAAAATCAAAGTAGGAAGTAATTTAGCCGTGTTTTACAAGGGAACTTTGAAAACCGGCTAGCAGTTTGACAGTAACATTGGCAAAACACCTTTAACCCTGACGGTAGGGGCTGGGCAAGTGATTCGTGGTTGGGAGGAAGGTTTACTGGGTATGCATGCAGGGGGCAAACGCAAGCTCATCATTCCATACCAACTGGGATATGGAACTCAGGGCAACCCCCCAAAAATTCCTCCAAAGGCAGAGCTGACTTTCGAGATTGAGGTCGTGAGTGTTTCGAATAAGTAGTTTCCACATCCACCTGGGAGGTCAACCTCCCTTTTTTTTCAGATGACATCCTGGACGAACAGAAAGCTCAAACATGACGACGACCTCCAGCGGATTGCAATATGACGATTTGAAGGAAGGCCAGGGGACCGCAGCCAAGTCCGGTGACCGTGTTACGGTTCACTACACGGGCTGGCTGGCTGATGGCAAGAAGTTTGACAGTAGTCTGGATCGCAAACAGCCTTTCCAGTTTGTGCTGGGAAAAGGAATGGTTATCAAAGGGTGGGATGAAGGCGTGGCTGGCATGAAACCAGGCGGCAAGCGGAAGCTTATCATTCCTGGTGATCTCGCTTACGGAGCCCGAGGTTATTCCACCATCATTCCTGCCAATGCCGAGCTGACCTTTGATGTGGAACTTCTCTCGGTAGGCTAATACCCATGTCGTCGTCGTTCCTCCTGCAGAAGTGGTACATGGATGCAGTGGATAACGACGGACAAGTATTTATTGGTTACTGGGCAATGCTCCGTTGGGGCTTGCTCTCGCTGCATTACCAAGGCTATCTACACAAGCGACCAGGTGAATCGGTGAAACAGTTCAACCGGTTCCGGCGATCACCATCTCCAGTATTGCATGGTGACCGTCTTGATTGGCAAACTTCTTGCATATCCACAAGTTGGCGGCGACGAACGCCGAGTATTCGTCAGCAGTTGCTGACAAATGCACACGGCACGGTCGATTGGTTCGCCGTTATGCCATCAGCTTCTGTAAAGATTCAATGGCAAGATGGCAGTGTACTCACAGGTTTGGGCTACGTTGAGCAGCTTGAAATGACAATTCCTCCATGGAACTTGCCTATCCAACGATTGCACTGGGGGCGAGCGATGAATGATAACGAAACTGTAGTGTGGATTCGCTGGGAAAGCAACACGGCCCCCATTTCAGTTGTTTACCATGCCAATGCAGGGCAAGCTGCCCAATGTTATCATCATGATCTCCAGATTGAAGAGGACAACGTGGTTTTTGGTGGCTATCATCTGATGTTGCAGAGATCAGAACCCTTGCGATCCGGGATCATCAGTGAAACGGTGTTCCAGCAGTTGGGCTGGCTCAAATGGATTTTTCCACAATCCATCCGGCAACTCCAGGAAACTAAATGGCTGAGTCGCGGTCTCCTGGCATTCCAGCAAAACACCAGCGATAGCTGGGCCATCCATGAAGTTGTTGATTGGTCGTAATATGCAACTCGGCAAAGTAATATACGGTGCCATCTTTTGTATATTGCTGCCTCTGATACTGGTGATCTGGGCACATCTGACCGAAAAATACATTCCCGTGGTGATGCCCAGCGGTCCAACCTTGCCACTAGGCCTTTTCCTTGTTGCAGTTGGCATTGGCCTGCAAGTACTGTCGATTCGACAGCTTTGGCTCATTGGGCACGGTTTGCCCATGAATGCTTACCCACCCGATCATTATGTCACCGTTAACATCTACCGCTGGCTGAGGCATCCGATCTATGTTGGGTTTGTCGTAACCTGTTATGGATTTTCGCTGGCAATGAACTCTGCATCGGGTTTTTTGCTGGTGACACCTTGTGTCATTCTTTGCATCGTGGCACTTGTTCTGGGGTATGAGCAACCTGCCATGCACCAGCGATGGCCTCAATCCCTTCATCATTATCCATTGTTGGGACTGCCAGCTGATACGGATAAGCCTGCCACGCTATTGCAACGATTCTTAGCCATGCTTCTTGTGTTTGTGCCTTGGCTCCTGCTCTATTATCTGTTGATTCTTTTGGGTGATTCGACCAGTTTCCTGGCACTGTATCTACCTGGCGAAGCAGATTGGCCGGTTTGGGAATGGACGGAAGCGATCTATATCTTCACTTATCCATTCGTGGTTCTCACTCCTCTCATCCTTCCGACATCACGTCTGCTGAGGCAATTTGTTATGCTTAGTTTCTGGCTCATCGGAGCTGGCACTTACCTGTGCTACGTATTGCCTTGTCATGCTCCACCGCGGCCATTTACTCCAACAGGTATGTTGGGGGAATTGTTGCTTTGGGAACGAGGGTTGGATGGGCCAGTGTGTGCGGTTCCATCGTTTCATGTCATGTGGGCGATGGCTGCTGCAGTTTTCTGGACCAAGGCGTACCCACGATTCAAGTTCCTCTGGTGGGGGTTGGCTCTGGCGATTGCAATCAGCTGTTGCACAGTAGGGAACCATCTGGTGATTGACGTGGCAGCAGCAGTGCTTGTCTTTGTGGTCGTCTATCGCCGGGCTGATCTTTGGGAAGTGGCTCGTCAGGCATCAGAATGGCTTGCGAATAGCTGGCAGGCTTATCAGTGGGGACCACTCCGCATCATCAATCATGGCTGGTGGGCAGGACTTGCAGCAGCGGTGGGGACTATCATCATCGGCCAGTTTCTGCGGGAAGCTTGGCTACTGTTCGTGCTGGGCTTATCGACGTTGCTGTGTGCTTGCCTCTGGGGACAGTGGGTAACTGGTTCGCCCAGATTACTTCGACCGTTCGGTTACTATGGTGCCCTCTTGGGGGCATTGCTGGCAAGTTTGCTAATGGTTTTTCAGGGCGATTATCCATTTGTTATGTTTTGTGCAGCAATTTCTCTGGCTGCACCTTGGGTTCAAGCAATCGGACGACTTCGTTGCCTGGTACAAGGATGCTGTCATGGTAAACTGACCATTGCTGGATGTGGCATTGTTGTGGTCAATCCACATTCCCGTGTGGTGGCTATCTCGGATCTGGCCAACCGGCCCATCCACATCACGCAACTCTATTCCATACTGTGCAATATCACTATAGGGCTATTCCTTGCTCGATTGCATTTTGCAGGAATAGCACCAGCGATGCTTTGTGGACTCTATCTCATCCTGAATGGAGTGAGTCGGTTTGTGGAAGAAGCATACCGTGGTGAAATACAGACACCGATTATTGCCGGGCTACGCTTGTATCAGTGGCTGAGCGTTGCCAGTATTTTTGCCGGCATTCTTTTCACGTGTTTGCCAGGACCGATGCTGATGTCGATACATTGGCGATTTGATCTGTCGCTCTTGTTTGCCGCATTGTCTACTGGCTTACTGGCTGCTTTTGCCATGGGTATGGACTTCCCGCGAAGTCATTTCCGCTTTGCTAGACTATCGGGCTAGCGTGTGATTATGGCGTTCGAATGTGTTCTTCACGGAATTGCTGGATGGCTTTCAGGATAGGCTTTGGGTTTCCCTGTTCATCGAGCATGCCACCTTGGGGAAAGATAGGGTCGTTGGCGTCACTCCAATGCGACCAGGAGAAACTCAACGTGTACGGTTTGCATGCCGCCAGGCCAAGTAATCGAGTAGCCCAGGCAGCTTGAAGTTCAGGCGACCAGGG
>CAYPJB010000143.1:0-10156 GCA_964410845.1 uncultured Bacteroidales bacterium
CGTCCGCCGCAGGCGATAGCACCAATATCCCAGACAACGAAACGGTGCCCTTCCATCTCTGTGGTGCCGATATAGAGTCGTCGGCCTTTGGCATGTTCCTGAGCGATCCTGGCCATCAACTCCATGGTGCTGAGTTCTTCAATCTTGCGAGCCAGGGGGCGAGATGAAGCGAAAGATTCTGAGAAGACACCTGTCAGCGGTTTGAGCCGATAAATGTCGTTCGCATCCATGGTGGTGTATAAGTCTTTCAATAGAGGGTCGTACTGCGAACCAAGGAATACAAACGGAGCAATAAGTGCACCTGTACTGATGCCAGTGACGACATCGAAGCAGGGTCGATCTCCACGTGCAGTCCAACCATTGAGCACTCCCACCGTGTAGGCACCGTAGGCGCCTCCGCCTGACAGACATAATGAATGGCGTCTGGCAGCAGCATGCGTAGTCAGGTTGCCTTGAACGTGCATTTGTCTGACAGCTTCATGATCATCAGGTTGGGAGGTTGGGTCGATCAGGTTGTTGGTGTTGAGGCCTGCAGATGTTGGCGTGCGCATGCCTTTGTCTGAATGCAGGCAACCAGCCAGCACAAACAGGCAGACCGCAACCAGGGTCGCTGGTGAAAGTACCCGACGCAAGGACATCAGTTAGTATCCAGTGCCACGAGTAAACTCTACCCGATTTGAAGAACAACTTGAGAAGAACTCGCTGAACAGTTCGGTCGAGGGGTGTGAACCGTACCAAATAGTCGGGTCAGATAAACTGTGCGGACTGCCCGAATAATTGCTTTCGTGAACGATTTCAACATTCTACGGCATATACACTAATTGAAAGCACTTGAGCCGAGATTCAGGTGTGGCATTAAAGGAAGAAACTCGACAACTTGACAACATGACAAGATGAGAATCCTGCGAAGCTTCTCATACGTAGGCTATCGGAGAAACACTGTCAGCTCTTGGAGCAGTTTGTGCGAATCGCGATTATTGGTTCTGGAATTGCGGGGCTCGTTTCTGCCTATGTGCTGAGCAAGCAACACAAAGTAACAGTATTCGAGGCGGATCATCGAATCGGTGGCCATACCCACACCGTGAAAACACCGAGCGGTGAATGGGTGGATACGGGATTTATTGTCTTCAATTACGAGAATTATCCGAACTTCTCGGGATTGCTTCGGGAACTGGGAGTTACGGCCCAGCCAACGTCGATGAGTTTCAGCAGTTCGTGCGAAACAACCGGCCTGGAATACAGCACTGCTTCCATCAATCGGCTCTTCGCTCAGCGAAGCAATTTCTTCAATCTCAGTCTGTATTCGATGATAAGGGGTATTCTGCGGTTCAATCGTGATGTGAGTCGGCTGCTCAATGAAGTGAATGAATCAGTAACGGTAACTGAGTTCGTCAAAAATCAGCGCTATTCGGCTGCGTTCGTCAAGCACTTCCTTTACCCTATCAGTACTGCTCTATGGTCGTGCCCGCAGTCGAGCATTGAATCTTTTCCAATGCGATTTATTCTCGAATTCTATCAACATCATGGGATGCACAAGATTCTGAATCAGCCAGGCTGGAATGTCATTCAGGGTGGATCGCATCGTTATGTCGAGAAACTGATCGTTTCCTTTCAAGAGAATATTCGAACCAGCACACCCGTGGGTAAAGTCGAGCGATTCGCTGATGGGGTGATGGTTCATTCTGCCTCTGGGAATGAGAAATACGAAGAAGTAATATTTGCCTGTCATAGCGATCAGGCTCTGCAGATCCTGGGCAGCGAAGCAACGCCAGTAGAACATGAGCTACTTGGGGCATTTCCTTATTCAAAAAATGCAGTAACGCTCCACACCGATACTCGTGTACTTCCCAGGAATCAACGAGCATGGGCTTCGTGGAATGCGCGAATAGAGCGGACTCCAGCAGAACAGGCTAAAGTGACTTACAACATGAATATGTTGCAAAGTCTTCAATCTCATGAGACATTCTGTGTGTCGTTAAATCAGGATGCTTCACTCGATGCCAGTAAGGTTATCAGGAAGTTGGCGTACGATCATCCGCTCTATGATACTCGTCGTGCCAGGGCCCAGTCTCGGCATCGCGAAGTGATTCGGCAACAGCGATCTTCCTTTTGTGGAGCCTATTGGGGCAATGGATTTCATGAAGCAGGAGTTGCCAGTGCGTTACGTGTCTGTGAAGCTTTCGGTCCCCTGCCCTCGTGGGCGAAACTGAAACTACCAGCAGTGAGGACGACGGTTTAACAATGCTTGCTCTGGCACCCATTTCTGAGCATAAGACAACACAGCAGAGTTGTATCTACCGGGGCATCGTTGAGCACACCCGTTTGCAGCCTCATCTGCATCAGTTTCAGTATCAGGTTTTCATGATGTATCTGGACCTGGCAGAACTCGATCAGGTCTTTGCAGGTCGCTGGTTGTGGTCTGCCAGATATCCGGCAGTTGCCTGGTTTCGTCGACGCGATCATCTTGGCAACCCTCGGCAACTGTTGAGCGAAAGTGTCCGGGATCTGGTGGAACAGCAAGTTGGATTTCGTCCAGATGGGCCAATCAGGCTGCTGACCAATCTACGCTATTTTGGATACGTGATGAACCCCGTAAGCTACTACTATTGCTTCAATGTGACTGGTGATCGCTTGCAGGCAGTCGTAGCTGAAATACACAACACCCCCTGGGGCGAGCGGCACTGTTACGTTATCTCCCCACCTGCTGATAATGAGGCACCTAATCAATTGTTGCGGTATGAACATGCGAAGGAGTTTCATGTCTCCCCGTTCATGCCGATGGATCTGAGATATCACTGGCAATTCAGTCAGCCTGGGGATGAACTCGAGGTCAAGATATCACTTTCGAAAAACCATGAGCATGTCTTTCATGCATCACTGGCTATGAAGCGTCTACCAATGACGGGGGCAAACCTGGCTACGACATTATTGCGATTTCCATGCATGACAGCCAAGGTGGTTGCTGCTATCTATTGGCAAGCACTCAAGTTATGGCTCAAAAAAACGCCATATTATGTACATCCAAAAGCTCGTTGACAACGAACATAAATTATTGGTTAATAGACCTTTTCCTCCCCCTAGCCATGCCAGATTAGATGCAACCCAATTCACTTGATACCCTGACGAAAACCCAGCAAAAACAAGTATCCCCATCGTCATCCTTTAAGACTGTCAGTTGGTTGGATCGGTTCTTGCGCGACCGTAGCCGTAAACTCTTCGAGAAATTGCCGAGCCACTTGGCTTTAACAGTGGAAGATGCTGACGGAGTCATTCATTTAGGTAATGCACGCGAGGCGACGCAACATGCAAGAATGACGATTCACGATCCAGCTTTATATCGCATGTTGGCCTGGAATGGCAGCCTGGGCGCCTGCGAAGCATACTTGCAGGGATTGTGGACAACTCCTGACCTGGTGCAGACGCTTCGACTCTTCTCGCAAATCTTCGACACGGTTATCACACTCGATAAGGGTACAGCCTGGCTCGCGACATTGAAAGCCAAGCTGGCATCGGGATTTCGGCACAATTCACGATCAGGCAGCAAACGAAATATTGCTGAACATTACGATCTCAGTAATGAATTCTTCTCGCTCTTTCTTGATCCATCGATGATGTACTCCTCGGCCTGCTATGACGGGCCGGATATGACGTTGGAGGAAGCATCGCAGAACAAGCTCAAGGTGCTTTGCAGAAAGTTGCAATTGGAATCCAGCGATCATCTACTGGAAATTGGTACTGGTTGGGGTGGCTTGGCACTTCATGCAGCCAGGAACCATGGTTGCCGCGTGACGACAACGACGATCTCTGACAAGCAGCATGAGTATGCTGCCAGGCAGTTTCAATCAGCGGGTATGGGTGATCAGATCACTCTGCTGAAGCAAGACTATCGTGACCTGCAGGGTTCCTACGACAAGATTGTCTCGATCGAAATGATCGAAGCGGTTGGTAAGAATTATCTCGGTGAGTATTTCCGTACGTGTGATCGACTTCTGAAGCCTGGTGGCAGGCTGGTGATCCAGGCGATCGTTATCCCCGAGCAGCGTTTTGACATTTATTGTCGCTCAGTTGATTTTATTCAAACGTATATTTTCCCGGGCTCGTTCCTTCCCTCAATTGCTTCGATGCAGTTGGCCATCGGTCAAGGTACTCGCTTGCGATTGGTCGGAATGCACGATTACACTCCCAGCTATGTACAGACGTTGCACGAATGGAGACGCAGATTTCTATCGAAGCTTGACGCCGTTCGGCAACTTGGATTTGATGAGCGTTTCATTCGCATGTGGGACTTTTATCTGGCAAGTTGCGAAGCTGTCTTCCATGAACGGGCTGCTGGTTTAGTGCAGCTTGAATGGATCAAGACATGAGTACGGCATTGCGTTGGGGCCTGCATTTAGCTGAATCGGGCAAGCTGCCAGATGGTCTGGTACGTATTGGCATTCGAAAGATCGTGGCTGCCCGTTCTCAAGATCTCATCACTATGGGTTGCGAGAAAGTGCAGGAGCAGCATCAGCAATTTGTGGAAGAGTGTAAACGCAGCCCGCTTGCACTGGCGCCGAAGGAATCAAATCAACAACACTATGAGGTTCCCACCGAGTTCTTTCAATATGTTCTCGGCAGGAACATGAAGTACAGCAGTTGCTTCTGGAACGATTCGACTTCGACGTTGGATGACGCTGGAAATCTGGCTCTTGGCATTTACTGTCAGCGTGCAGAGTTGGAAGATGGTATGCGAATTCTGGAACTAGGCTGTGGCTGGGGTTCGCTCTCACTTTGGATGGCACAGCGATATCCGAAGAGCCAGATAACCACCATTTCTCATTCTGCTACACAAAAGCAGTACATCGACAAAGTGGCTGATGAACGCGGGCTGCGCAATCTGCAGGTCATTACCTCTGACATAAATGAGTTCACCACTGATGCGAAGTTCGATCGTGTCGTCTCCGTGGAGATGTTTGAACACCTTCGGAATCATTACGAACTGTTTCGTCGCATCTCAGGCTGGCTTAACAAGGACGGCAAGCTCTTCTGCCACATCTTTTGTCATCGAGATCAAGCCAGCCCCTATGAAAGTCACGGTCCTCAAGATTGGATGACCGACTACTTCTTCACTGGAGGCATGATGCCAAGCGATAGACTGTTCTACTGTTACCAGCAACACTTGCAGTTGGTAAAGCATTGGCGGTGGAGTGGCACCCATTACGAAAAGACGAGTAACGCCTGGCTGCGCAATCAGGATGCAAATAAAGCTGCCATCATGCCCATCATGGAAAGGGTCTATGGAAAAGAGCACGCGGCACAGTGGTTCCAGCGATGGAGAATTTTCTTCATGGCTTGTGCAGAGTGCTTCGGTTACAGCAATGGCAATGAATGGTGGGTCGCTCATTATCTTTTTGAAAAACCACGAGCCTGACGCATGGCCACACTGTTATTGACGAATGCTGCTGTGGTCTTCGGATGGATGTGCTTCTTTTGGCTGATCAGTATTCCCATTCGAAATGTAGCTATCATCGACATCGCCTGGGGATTGGGCTTTGTACTGGTTGCGTGGTTGTCGGCATTGTTATCGGAAAATGATGGAATTAATCGCTGGCTGTTGCCTTTGCTCATCACCATCTGGGGTATTCGGCTTAGTGGCTATCTCTACTGGCGGAATCATGGCAAACCAGAAGACAAGCGTTATCGGGCAATGCGTGAGCCGCGAGGCCCGGCGTTCAGATATTCCAGTTTGTGGATTGTCTTCATCCCGCAAGGATTACTGATTCTGCTCGTATCGCTGCCTGTTCAACTGGGAGTGTTTCATGCAACTGGCGGTTGGCATCCCCTGCACTTCCTGGGAATTATTCTGTGGCATGTTGGTATGTACTTTGAAACAGTTGGCGATTATCAGTTGGCTTGCTTTCTCGCTGATCCAGCATCTGTGGGGCAGGTGATGAATAAGGGGCTGTGGAAATATACTCGACACCCGAATTACTTTGGTGACTTTCTTGTCTGGTGGGGAATCTTCTGTGTAGCGATGGCTGGCACGTGGACAAACTTGTGGTGGACGGTGATCGGTCCACTTGTCATGTCATTCCTGCTGATGCGAGTTTCAGGTGTCCCCATGCTGGAAGAATCACTGAAAACCACGCGGCCTGGGTATGCGGATTATGTTCGTCGAACGAACGGTTTCTTTCCCTGGTGGCCAAGGAAGTGAACTCTCATGACTGTACTTCATCAGCATTGTCACGAAAGCTGGTGGAAACGCGCGGTTGGCTGAATAAACGAAATGGAGCGAGTAGATTATCGACAAAGCTGACTTGTTTCGTATTGGAACGGGCAAGCAGCGCGGTAAAGTCATCCTCAATGGGGGCTGTCGCAACTGCTAATAATCTGGTGACAAGTGCGTTGACAATCTCATTCGGCCTGGACGGATCAAGAGCCTGTAAAAGTGCTAACAGCCCAGGAGTGCCGAGCATGGCTCCATTCTGCACCTGAGCTTCAATCATACCATCGGTATAAGCAAAGATCATATCGCCCGGCTCAAGGGAAAGTTCAATCTGACCGTACTCTACTTCTTGCAAGATTCCCAACGGTATGTTCCCGGCGCTGGAAGGGTGTGTATTGAGATCAAGTATCTCCCACTTGGAGTTCCTGACACGAAAGATAAACGGTTGAGGATGACCAGCAGTGCAAAGTTGAAGTGAACCGGTGTTCGAGAAGAACGTGCCTACGAGAGCTGTAGCGAATCGGCTTTCCTGATTGAAACTGACAAACTCCTGGTTCATGCTGGCGACGAATCCAGCCTGACTGATGCGATTGATGTTGCGCCGCATCAGTTCTCGCAGTCTTAGTGCCAACTGTGATACTTCTGGTCCATGACCACTGACATCAGCGAGCAGCAAACGGGAGATACGCCCCGAGGCACAGGAGGATAGGTAGTACACATCACCGCCGTTTTCAGCATTCGCGACAGGCTGTGAATAAAGCCAGACATCAAGCCCGGGCAGCTCGAATGACTGTTCAATACCACGATTGCCGCCCCAAACTTCCATGCATCGCAATGATTCGCTCGGTTTCTTCTCATCCATTCGTCACCTGCATCGCTTCGAAAGTTGAAAGCACGCCGTGTTGCACCCTCACAAGTAAACTATCAGTTTTGCCTGTAAAAACTGGTGAAGTGCCCTCATCGCGGGGAGCAGATCGCGTGCATCAGTAGAACTGACTTACAATACTGGACACGCTTGCCAGCATCTTTCCAGACCGTTGGAGCGGCGCAGCTGTCGAGGTTGCTTCTTCACTTTGTCGGAGCAAAATCCTTGAGAATTGTGACGACTTGATCATCTTCCACTTGCAGGAAACTCTCGTAGAACTGGCCGACTGCCATGAAGTAGTTGGGTGCCATCAGGCAAATGAGATCGTCACAAAGTTGGCGGATTTCTTGCAGGCGGTCTGGCGGTGCGACCGGTACGGCAACAATCACTTCATGGGGTTGCTGACCTTTGACGATATGCAGTGCGGCAATCATAGTGGATCCGGTAGCAATGCCATCGTCTGTCAGGATGACAGAACGCCCCGTTACCAAAGCAGCGGGTAATACGTTGCGAAAGAGCTTTTGTCTTCTGGCTATTTCAGCCATTTGTCGTTGCTTCTCTTCTTCCAGATATACATCAGATAGATCAAGTTCCCTGGCATAGGGATTCAGGTAGATCTCGCCATCCTCTGCAATGGCTCCGATGGCCAGTTCCGGTTGATCTGGAGCTCGAAGCTTACGTGAAAGGACCACATCCAGATCTGCATGGAGTTCACGAGCCAGTACCGCCCCGGTTACCACCCCGCCCCGGGGAATAGCCAGTACCAGGGGGTTACGCAGCGTCCGTTGCTGCAGTGGAATTGCCAGTTGACGAGCTGCGTCTTCACGATCTCGGAACATCTCACTTCTCCCGGAAGATTACTGTTGACGACAAGCTGTTATTCGTTGATCAGGTGCCGACTAAACCAGTCGCGTGCCAGTGTTGATACTTGTAACAAAGCTCCAGGTTCAGGAAAGAGATGGGTGGCACCAGGAATGACCACCAGTTCTTTGGTGCATTGCATCAATGCCAGTGCCTCTTCGTTGAGTTGCAAAACCTCTTCATCCTGGCCGCCAACAATCAGGAGCGTGGGTGCCTGAACTGATGATAAATATCCCAGTGCCAGATCAGGCCGGCCACCTCGTGAGACTACAGCACCAATGCGTTCTGGTTGGCGTGCTGCTGCTACTATCGCTGCTGCAGCACCGGTACTGGCACCAAAGTACCCTGCACGCAACGCACTGGTTTGAGAATCAGTACTGAGCCAGTCAGAAGCGAACTGCAATCTTTCGGCTAGTAGTTCAATATCGAATACCTTCGCTCGGTCGTCGGCCTCGCTTTCATCAAGAAGATCGAGTAACAACGTAGCTAACTGGTTGTGTTGAAGTGCCTCCGCTACCATTTGATTTCGCGGGCTGAGCCGGCCACTGCCACTGCCGTGCGCAAAAGCAACCACGGCCCTTGCGCCTTGTGGAATGCAAAGGATGCCCGGTAGACGCAGTTTTCCAGCAGGAATGTAGACTTCTCGGGTTTCGACACTTACAGGGTTGATCGGTTTCATGGTGCACCTTGACGATTGAGAATCAAGAACTCGCCATGGATCTCTCGAGTGCTCACTTGCTGGCGATGAGCCCTTCGCGCATTAGCACTGCCATGGCCTCGCGAGCATCTCGAATGACTTTGTTGGCTTCTTCATGTAGAACTGCTTCACTCTTGTGGATACGTGCCAGTCCTTGCGACATCGCCTGGCGTGCCGTGGCAACGGCGACACGCGGGTAGACTTCCCACTCGTCCATGCGTGGCAGGATATCATCTTCACGCAGACCTCGCTCTTCCGCAAATTCAGCAAGAGCATGAGCTGCTGCCAGAGCCATCTCGTCGCTGATTGATCGGGCACGGACGTCCAGTGTGCCGCGAAAGACAGCTGGAAACACCAGCGAGTTGTTGACCTGATTGGCAAAGTCGCTGCGACCGGTGCCGACGATCCGAGCCCCTGCTGCATGGGCATCCCAGGGCCATATTTCGGGTGTGGGATTGGCGCAGGCAAACACAATGGCCATTCTCGCCATCGATTGAACCCATTCCGGGCGTATAGCTCCTGCTTTTGAGGCTGCTACACAGATATCGGCGCTACGCAGGGCCTCCGCAATTCCACCTCTGAGTGCATCACGATTGCTCTCCTGGCATACTCTCCATTTGTCTACGAAGATGGTCTGTTTCTCTTCCAGGTCAGCACGTTGGCGGTGCAGTGTCCCTTTACTATCACACGCTATGATGGCAGACGGATCTATGCCAAACACCTTGAGAAGACGATAAGTTGCAATTCCAGCAGCTCCCATGCCTACTATAACGATGCGAAGGTTACGCAGATTCTTACCAAGAATCTTTGTGGCATTGATTAACCCGGCTAGGATGACAGTTGCTGTTCCCTGCTCGTCATCGTGCCAGACTGGGATGCTTAATTCCTTCCGTAATCGATCGAGAATGTAGAAACACTTGGGTTGAAAAATATCCTCCAGGTTGATGCCGCCGAATGATGGTTCCAGTCGCATAACGGTTTCGATTAACTCTTCCGGATCCTTGGTTCGTAAACATAAGGGAACTGCATCAACACCCCCCAGGTATTTGAAGAGAAGCGATTTTCCTTCCATGACGGGTAGGCCAGCCTCGGGACCAATATCACCCAGACCCAGTATTCGGGTTCCATCCGAGATCACAGCCACATTATTTGCTTTGTTGGTGTATTCGTAGACGAGTTCAGGTTGTTCACGAATAGCGCGACACGGAGCAGCTACACCAGGTGTGTACCAGATTGCGAAGTCGCTGGCTGAACGAACCGGGCACTTAGGCATCATCTGCATTTTGCCACGGTACAGAGGATGCAGACGAAGTGCTTCCGCTGCAGGTTGCTCAGCCCGGGCTAGTAGCTCAGGTAAGTCGGTAACGATGAGTGGCTGCATGTTCGAATGTTTCATGTGATCCATGTTGACATCATACGCCTTTACATCGGGTTTTACCCGCTACGCCGAACTCAAATCACCATCTGTAGGCGCACTGCCTACAAACTGTGTCTCGATTTCTCATGTGGCTGATACCCCTGCAACTGT
>CAYPJB010000144.1:0-10156 GCA_964410845.1 uncultured Bacteroidales bacterium
ATTTCCCAACTTATGTGCTTTGTCCATATGCAATTTGTCGAATGTTCCACTTGCTCCTCCCATCACTCCGATTTTTAGTGAGAGATGTTTGGGATGAGTTGTCTCCACTGTCTGGCAGGATTCCATGCGGAAGCTCCTGATGAACCTGTCGGATCAATGCCGTTTGTTACGGGATAAATGAACGTAAGCTGTTTAGGCTATTGCAGGTCAGTGAGCAGATCGCCCACAATCGCAATTCGACTTATTGCTGTAGCAGTTAACAAAGAAGCACGACCGGTGCGCGCAGTATCTCTAGAGCAGAAAACTGACTTTGATGCCAACCGCTCAAACATGTCAAGGACTGAGCGTTGGCTGAGAATAATGCTGCCTCATCTGACAAGGCGTACATAGTTTCGACGACATTCAAATCTTTTGCAAAGTCCAAGTATGAACTCACTATCAAATCAACACTTGGCAGAACCACAGGTATCTGTTCATGGTGATTACACGGGCATGACGGACAGGCTGGATTGGACGAACAAGGCTGAACCGGAGCTGATTGCTTTTTGTGTTCGTGCTTGCAACCACACTGATGTCGAGAGTTTGTTTGCGAAGATGGGCTTTTGTGCGAAGTGCTTGCGGTGTTTCGATGGGTGAGCTGGAGGATACTACAGTAACAAAGTCCTGGGCCAGCGAAAGCTAGCAATGCGAAATAGACCGATAGAAGCTTTCGGAACATGGGTTTAACTCGTTTTGTTCCGTTGTAAATTCTAGCCCATCATGTCCAGAAGACAATGGTGTCTCAATTCTCTTCGGCGTTCCGATTGTTGGAAGTTCCTGAAATGCAAACCCACGGTTCGTGGTGTATCTCGGCTTAATGGTAAATTGATAGGGTTCACATGGTAGGGGGCTACGTCTGTCCACTTCCTGCTTTATGTCAGGTTCCGTATGGTTTACGGGCCGAGAACCTAAAGGCTTTTCGGCCTTTTTCGACCTTGATGTCGATAAAGCCGCAATTCTCCAGCCGATATATGAATTCCCCTGACTCCACCATCACCATCGTATCGCCAATGTGGGCGAGACCAAATAGTGGGGACCAAAGGCTATCCGAACCGATAAAGTGACCATCCGGACGAAGCACCCTGAAAGTTTCATTCAACATCTTGTCCTGCAATGCTTCCGAGGGAATATGATGCAGCATGGTAAACGAGAATACGGTAGTAAAGCGATCCGAAACGAAAGGCATTGACGTGGCATCCCCTTGCACCACTTCAACTCCTTTTAGCTTCCCGTTAGCTCTAAGGGATTCTGCCAATTCCACATCGATTTCCAGAACTGTGAGCTTAGGTGCATGCATAGCGAGGATGGCGGTGGTCAGGCCCGGCCCCGGTCCAACTTCGAGTGCATCCTCGCCAGTAAACCCGTCAGCAAGGACCCAGGGAAGCAGGTCCTGCTCGACATAGTTTCGCCACCATCCAGAACGGCAGATCTTGCGATGAATCCAATTCATGGCCAAATTCTCGATCTTGATGATTTGCTATGGCTTCACTTTGACATGAAAGCCTTCCTTATTAAGGGCATCAACCAAAGCGGCAGCATCGAAGTTTCCCTTTACTGTGCAAGTGGTGACTGAAGGCTTGCAATCATCGCCGGTCACTCCATCAACCTTCTTCAGAGCGACGCGAAATGCCTTGACGCAACCTGGGCAGGTATTGTGAAAGCCGGTGAGTGTGAGCGATGTTACTTTCCCTTTCTTCACACCACTATCGGACTTGAAGGCGATAGATTTGTCATTTGTCTGGCCAAAGAATCCATCCTCTGACAATGCATCCAGTGCTTTTTGGGCAGCAACAGAACTGGATGCCGAGAAGGTGGCGGTTCGGTTCTTCCGGGTAACCTGAATGTCCGTTAAGCCATCAACCTTTTTCAGAATGTTCTCTACTTCTTCAGCACAGCCACTGCAACACATATGCAGTTGTTTGACTTCGATCTTAGAATCAGCCTGAACATGGTTTGTCCAGAAGATAAGGCTTGAGATAGCCGCCAAGATGGTAAATTGCCGAAACATGGCTTTTTCCTTTGTGAACTGGATTCGTGGAAAGACCTCGTTGCTCTTCATTCTAGCAACGAGGTCAACAAAAGATTTACTGCGTGTTCGACTATCTACCGCAACCACAGGATTTCTGGGAACACTGGGTTTTTCCAGATCGACACGAAGTGTTAGTGCACGACGATTCCCTTGGACAGCATGACTTCTGGGAATCACAGGCTTGCAACTTGGTGTCAGCGGTTTCAGCATCGTAGTAATCTGCCTGTCGGGTCACGGTCCCCTTGGCTTGCTTTACATGACGCGCAGCCTTGACTGAACTTGTTACTTCGAGTGGTTTGGCCTCCAGGGCAACATATCCAGTGAACGCTGAAACAATCGCAACGGCAACATAAAGCAAACGCATGACTGGCCCTTCCTTGGTTCTCATTGCGTCTAGAAGTTAACTATCACCAGTGATTCAAACAAGACCAAACGGTGACGCCTACTCTCCTCGAAGCGATCCACCATGTATCTATGTATGTTGAGCTGACTTAAGACAACTTGTGGTGGGAATTGTTTTGGTAAAGTCTGACGATTAATCGGGTCGATACACCGAGTAGGATCAATAGGCATACACTTCGTTTCGTGCGAGCCTTTGGTCCGACAGAAAGGCGCGAATCCAGCTCCTGTGATAAGCAGTTGATGGACTGAGGGTTTCTTACAGATTCACTTCAGGGCATCTGGCAACATCCATCTCTGGTTTGCGTCGGGAGTTACAGATGAGACCTGCTGGTATTCGCCGTAGTTGGCCTTTCTTACTTTGCATTCCCACGCTTACCATTGGTTGTGCCGGACTCGGCAAATCGGAACCTGTTCCCCATCTGCTCGATGCTCCTATTGCAGCCAAAACGGACAAGAAGAAGGTAGACCTTCAGCCGAGATCAACCAGCTCCACAAAAACGGTAATTCAATCCGCGGGGGCAGTGGAGAGCAAGAAAGAACAAGAACCCGCCACCAGGACGTCAGCCATCAGCGAACTGAAAGAACTTAGTGCTGAGTCATTGGCTGAGGAAGTTGTTGCTCGAAATCCCTCCATTACACAAATGACCGCAGCCTGGCAGGCTGCATCGGCACGTGTTCCACAGGTGACATCGCTAGACGATCCACTTCTGGGCACGACATTAGCGCCCGCAGCCTTGGGATCAAGCCCCGCTGGCTATCGCATTGAGGCCTTTCAGAGAGTGCCATTCCCAGGCAAGTTGGCGCTTCGCGGAGAAGTAGCAAGTGCCGAGGCCAGTGCCGTCAGTCGAGATGTAGAAGGGGTGCGGCAACAGTTAATCGAGGCTGCCCGTGACGCATTCTACGAATACTACTTCATTGCCCGGTCAACTGAGGTCAACGAGGAAGTGATGGCATCCCTTCGCATGTCTCGCTCGTCAGCAGAGACACTCTTTACCACAGGGAAAGCAAAACAGCAGGATATGCTGGTTCTTGATGTAGAAATCGGTCGTCGAAAGAACCGCACCATCCTATTGGAACGCCAAAAGGCAGTGGCCATTGCCCGAATCAATGCACTGCTGCATCAATCTCCAGAAACGCCGCTTCCCCCTCCGCCCAAATCCCTCAAGATTGAGGGCAGCCTGCCAGATCCCAGGAAGCTGCAGGAGCAGGCTCTCACTCAGCGTCTCGATCTGCAAGCAACCAACGATCGTATTTTGGGAGCCCAGGCTGCAGTTCAACTTGCCAGCAAGGAATACTACCCTGACTTCGATTTGATGGCAGCGTATGACAACATGTGGGACGATTCCAAAATGCGTCCTCAGGTCGGAGTACGGATCAACCTGCCGATGAGGCTTGCCAAGCGAGAAGGGGCAGTAGCTGAGGCTCATGCTCGTCTGATGGAATTGAACGCGCAACTTTCACGCCAGCAGGATCAGGCTGCGTTTGAAGTACAGCAGGCTTATGAGCAATGGCGGGAAAGTCACCGCAGTGTCCAGCTATTCGAGACAGAGTTGCTCCCAGCGGCCAAGTTGAGTGTCAAAGCAGCACAAGCAGGGTACGTGCCGGGCGATGTGCCATTACTTGTGTTATTGGAAGCTCAGCGAAATCTGACCGATCTTCAGGAACAGTACTACCAGGCGACTACCGAGTTCTTTCGCCGTAGAACGGTGCTCCAGAGAACATTGACTGGCCCATCGAATGCCACTCCACTGCCGACACCTGCCGACCGGCCCAGTCCCGGACAGCCTGGCGCTCCGACCGGCATGAGCACCAGGATGTAAAGATCACAATTTGATCGTCCTTAAACGCAAGGCATTACCCACCACCGAAAGTGAGCTGAGGGTCATTGCTGCGCTGGCAATCATCGGGCTGAGCAATAAGCCGAAAATGGGATAGAGGACGCCAGCAGCAATGGGAACGCCCAACAAGTTGTAACCAAAGGCGAACCAGAGATTCTGCCGGATATTGCGCATCGTCGCCTGGCTCAGCTTTCTTGCACGGACAATTCCCTGGAGATCACCCTTCATGAGCGTGATGCCAGCGCTCTCCATGGCCACATCCGTTCCTGTGCCCATGGCAATTCCTACCTGTGCCTGGGCCAAAGCAGGTGCATCATTGATGCCATCCCCCGCCATACCGACGACTCGCCCTTGAGTCTGAAACTCCTGGACCGCTTTTCCTTTATCTGCAGGCATCACTTCCGCACGAACATCGTCGATTCCCAATTGTCGAGCAACAGCCTCAGCAGTGGCTCGGTTGTCCCCAGTTAGCATGACGATGCGAATCTTCTCGGCATGTAGTTGCTGCACTGCATCTTTGGCTGAGGCTTTGATCGGGTCCGCGATGCCAATCAGTCCCGCTGCTTTGCTATCCACTGCAACAAAGATCACTGTTTGCCCCTGAGTCCGCAGCGACTCAGCCTGGGCCAGCAATTCACGGGCATCGATTTGCATTTCATTGAGTAGTGCGGCATTACCTACAGCAACCTGTCTTCCGTCGATAGTACCTCGCACTCCGCGCCCTGTCAGTGACTCAAATGTCGTCGATTTTGGTACCGATAATCCTCGGTCTTTGACGGCAGCAATAATAGCTGCGGCCAAAGGATGTTCGCTTGATTGCTCCAATGACGCTGCCAATTGCAGTACGGATGATTCCTCATGCCCTTTGGTTGTGACGACTTGTATCACCCGAGGTTTTCCCTCGGTGAGAGTTCCCGTCTTGTCGACCAGGAGTGTATCCACCCGCTCCATGATTTCGAGGACTTCTGCGTTCTTGATCAGAACTCCAGCCGTAGCACCCCGCCCGGTGCCCACCATGATTGACATGGGTGTTGCCAGCCCCAGGGCACAAGGACAGGCAATGATCACAACAGCAACTGCATTTACCAAAGCGTGGGCAAGGCGTGGCTCTGGTCCGATGAGTGCCCAGATGGCGAAGGTAAGCAGTGAGACCAGGATCACTGCAGGCACAAAGTATCCAGAGACCGTATCCGCCAGTCTCTGGATCGGTGCCCGGGTCCGTTGCGCCTGCCCAACCATCTGCACGATTTGGGCGAGAACCGTTTCCGCACCAACACGCTCGGCCCGCATGATGAATGCGCCTGTGTCATTAACGGTACCCCCAATCACTTTGGTTCCAGGTAATTTCTCCACAGGCAGCGATTCGCCCGTGATCATCGATTCATTAACGGTACTTCGTCCCTCTTCCACCACGCCATCCACAGGGACTTTTTCTCCAGGCCTGACACGCAGTCGATCACCAGAGTGCACAGAGCCTAATGGAACGTCTTCTTCGCTTCCATGAGCTTTGATTCTGCGGGCAGTCTTTGGAGAGAGACCCAGCAGCGACTTGATTGCGCTGCTCGTCTGGCTGCGAGCCCGAAGTTCCAGTAACTGCCCCAAAAGCACCAGCGTTGTGATGACAGCGGCGGCTTCGAAGTAAATGGGAATGTTGCCATGAGCTCCTCTCAGCGATGCCGGGATCAATTGCGGAGCCAGTGTGGCAAACAGGCTGTAAAGGTAGGCGGCCCCTGTACCCAGCGCAATCAGGGTAAACATGTTCAATCGCCGATTCACGAGCGAAGTCCAAGCCCGCGCAAAGAAGGGCCAACCACCCCACAAGACCACAGGAGTAGCCAGTGCAAGCTGTACCCAGGGAAACCAGGATGCCATTGTGAGATGTCTGAGCGCAGGAATCATTTCTGACATGGCCAGTCCGAGCAGTGGCACAGTGAAGATGAGCGAGACCCAGAAGCGATAACCCATCTCTCGTTCTTCGGGATTCACTTCCTCTACGGCGACATCCATCGGCTCCAGCGCCATGCCACAAATGGGGCAGTTCCCCGGCCCATCCTGGACAATCTCCGGATGCATCGGACAGGTGTATTTCACTACGTTGCCGGCTGTCAGTGGAGGATCGAGTGCCATGCCACAGGATGGACATGGCCCTGGTTTGTCGGCAGCCACCTCCGGACACATCGGGCAAGTGTATTTGCCGGGATGTTGGGACGCAGCCTGCTTCTTGCTGGCATGGCTTGGTGGCTGGGCCTTGTTCAGAAATGCTTGAGGGTCGGCATCAAAGCGCTCTTTGCACTTCATCGAGCAGAAGTAATAGTGCTTCCCTTCAAACCCACTGCTTCCTTTGGCTTTGTCAGGATTGACGGTCATTCCGCAGACCGGATCAAGAGCACTGTTCGACGGCACAGGAGTTTGCTTGCTGAGAGTCTGGCCTGGTAGATATGCATCGTAGCCTGAGTCTCTGATGGCGTCGAGCAATTGACCTGCATTCGTCGTTTCACCGTGTTCAATTTCGACCGTTTTAGCGATGAGATCAACACGTGAATTGGTTACACCAGGAACTGAGTTCAATGCAGTTTGGATGGTTGCTTTACAACCACCACAAGTAACCGTTGGAACTTGTATCGTCGTCTTCATGGGAGTGCTCAAAGTAACTAATTCAAATAATTAGGCAGCATGTTCCGTCTTGCCGTGGAGTTTCAGCCAACGGGCACGCCGTACCCAGTAGAAGCGGACCGGAAGAAAAATATCAACCACTTCGTCGGCGATCAGCAGACCGCCCAGGACAGGCAATGCCATCGGAGCCAGGATTTCTCCTCCTACACCTGTCGCAAAGACCATGGGGAAGATGGCGATGATAGCTACCCCTTCGGTCAGTAGTTTTGGGCGTAGGCGGTGGACAGCTCCTTCAATGACTGCTTGCCGTAGCTCTTCAAGTGATTTGATGTTTTCCAAACCACCTCTTCGCTCGATTGCTTCACGCAGATAGACCAGCATGATGATTCCGGTTTCAGTAGCCATGCCGAAACAGGCAATGAAACCAACCCAGACGGCAACGCTGAAATCCCAGGGAGGGGCCGACCACCCATGCATGACTTTGGGAAACAACCAAAGGAAGAAAATCCCGCCTGCCAGTGCTTCGGGGACCGCCAGCATCATGAGTGATGCATCGGCAAAGTCCTGATAGGTCAGATAGAGCATGACAAAGATCAAAGCGATCACAGCGGGGAAGACAAATCTCAGGGTTCTCGCTGCCCGCACCTGGTGTTCAAACTCGCCGCTCCATGACAGGCTGACCCCTTCAGGCAGAGAGACCTTTTGAGATACAGCCCGTTGTGCCTCGTCCACAAAACCGAGCATGTCGCGGCCACGGACCATGAGGGTAACCGTATTCAGCAAACGGCCATTCTCGCTCCGGATCATCGAGGGGCCTTCGACAATCCGCACATCAGCTACAGCACTGAGTGGGATCAATGCTCGCCCTTTGCCAACGTGATCAGGAGAGGCGCGATGCTGCTGCATTTGCTCTGATGAAGTGTTGCCTAGCGAGTTGTTTGTCCCTTGAGGTGTGGTCATTCCACGGGAAGCAGCAGGTTGAGCATCCATCGCTCCTGGGGCCGACTCGCCCGGGACGCCAACGGCAATGAGGAGATTGCGAACAGAGGTTTCATCTTCCCGTGACGTTCGGGCATAACGAATACGCACGGGGAACCGGTCACGTTTTTCCACCGTGTAGGTAACGACCTTACCTCCTAATGCTACTTCGATTTCGTTCTGAACATCTTCGACGGCGATTCCATAGCGGGCCGCTTTGACACGATCAACTTCGATTTCCAGGTATCCCTTTCCCATAATGGGTGAAGCAATGACATCACTGGCGCCTCGCAGCGGCTTGAGCACTCCTTCCACTTCTTTGGAAATGCGATCCACGGTATCCAGATCGGGCCCGTACACCTTCACCCCAATATCGGTGCGGACACCTGTTGAGAGCATGTCGATCCGATTGACAATCGGCATCGTAAAGATGTTGCTCCAACCCGGTACCTGCATCACTCGATTCATTTCGTCAGCAACAAGATCGCCTTCTTTGCCTCCCTTTCGTGGCCAGAGGAATGTCCGCTCACGAAATGGTACTTCCAGTGCTTCACGCAGTTCGGCAAAAGGTTTAAGCACGTGGGCATCGGTGTTTTTGCCGAGTTGGATTCGTAACGAAGCATCTATGAACTTCTCCGTAGCATCTCGCAGTCTAGCATTGCCCAAGAGACCTGACCCACGGGCTGACTTCAGCGCTTCCTCCAGGGCATACCAGGTGTAAATCTCTGCTCCCCGGTCACTCAGTTCGTGATTGATGTTCTTGACCTGTTTTTGCCAATGCCTGACACGTTGGGTCTCGATTTCAGAAAGCAGAGTGCTGGCAAAGGTTGGCTCTTTTTGTCCGAAGGCCGCTCCGATTTGAGCCAATGAAAAATCAAGATGAGCTGTTCTCAAGTATCTACCCACGACGAGCACGCCAATGGCAACGGAGAGAATAATGATCGTAAAGGGCAGAGCGAACCGGGGGCGAAGCATGACCCAGGCAATCAGGATAAGTATCACTGATACCGCTCCAGTGATGGCAAACATCCTTGCATGTGGCAGAAATGGATTACTCAAAGCAAGTGCATCAATGGGATTAGTAATGAGTTTTCGTTCGTGAAAGTACTTTGCCAGCTCAGTGCTGATGCTCTTCGCTTCATCCAGGCTGGGCGAACGGGATAGCCAGCTTCCATATTCAGGGATCGCTTTGTTCAGCCATTCATCCAGTACATGAGCAACCACTGAAGGCTCAGCAGTCAGCTCTCCTGCTTCCCGAAAACGTCGCAGCGATACTGTTCCGGCGTGGCGAACCAGCACCGGTCCCATTTCAACTTCCACTTCCTGGTAGCGACGCAGAGCGAAATCGCGCATTGTTTCATCGAACCGTTCCAGGGCCTTTTGTGTGGCGTCGTTGAGTAGATTGTCCCGATCATCGGCATTTGGGGCACAAACAAGAAAATCCTTGTTCTCAAGAGTGCTCAATACTTCTTCAGTCTGCCTCTTTGCATCGTCGAATCGCAAGACACGCTTGGGCCACAGTTCTTTGGGCCGGAAATTCACGAACGTTTCCACCATATCTAATGGTGCAGGATCGGTTGGGGTGTCGGCACGGCCTGCTTTGCCAATAACCGATTCGACTTCGGGGAAGCTGCGTAACAGCCCATTTCGATGTTTCAAGTCATCGATCGCCTGAGTGATACTGGCACGGGGCACGGTGACTGGCATGTCCATAATGCTGCCTTCATCGAGAGGCGGCATGAACTCCACCCCAATACGGTGACTTTTATCGATGCGAGACACAGCCAGGGCCAGGATAACCAGGGTCGCAAAGGAGATGATCTGCCAGAGTAGTTTCCGGGTGAATATCACGGTCAATGCAACGACAAAAAAGACGACGGAAAGGTATGAAACCCTCCATGCCGCATCCGACGCTCCCATGCCGACGACGGCCTGCACAGGAAAGATCCCTGCAGCCAGGATGAGTAAGGCAGCAAACATCCACATGACCAGGTTGCGTCGCGGCAATGCCCAGGTAAGAAAGGGCTTGTAGATGTTGATGAAACTTCTCACGATCCAGTTTTCTTCCTCGCTCTTCAGTCGCCCCTTGAGGAATGTTGGGATCAGTGCCGGTACCACGGTGACAGAGATGAGTGCAACGCCGATCATGGCGAAGCTTTTGGTGAAGGCCAGCGGATGGAAGTATTTGCCTTCCCGACCGCTCAACATGAAGACGGGAATGAACGAGATCAGCATGATCAGGACGGAAAAAAAGATT
>CAYPJB010000145.1:0-10154 GCA_964410845.1 uncultured Bacteroidales bacterium
AGAATTTCCTCACGAAGTGCATCGAGTGGTCGGGCAAGGCCACCAGCCAACTGGGCAAGAGCAACCCGAAGTTCGTCGCTGTCCTCGCTGGTCGATAAAGCATGCACTGCCTCGACTTGAGTAAGATCAAGCTTGCCTGCCAGATATGCCCTGAGCGTGAACTCGCCAGGCGCTGCCAAGCGTGCCCCCAAGTGAACCAGATGATCGAGCAATGCTCGAACCAGAGGCGGGCTGCTGATCAAATGCAGTTCAACCAGGTCCTGCCCGGTGTATGTCCATGGCGCCGTCCAGGCTTGCACCATCACTGGCAATGGGCTGAAAAAGTCAGGCAGGCTCAGTTTGACACTGTAGTGTCCATGCATCATCCTGGCTGGCAGTTCATTGGCGTGCATTAACACAGAACGAAGTGTTTGCCATACGCCCACTCCGGTCAAACGCAGGATGGCACGTGCTCCGGAACCAGGAGTTGTTGCCTGTGCGACGATAAGATCGTCGTATCGTAAATTGGTATCGGGACTGAACCGCGGACTTGATCCAGGCTGAAATCGCTGTGCTTCTGCATCAGACGTTAGAGCGAGCATTGACCTGCCCTCTCGCATTGTTGCTGCATCCTGTGGCAACAATGAGCGCTTCCATGACGCTGTGGTAAGCATAGTCCCACTAAGCTTACATAATTACTATAGATCAATATTATCGTTTAACCAAGTGGCAACGCTGAAGCTTGTGTGAAGACTAGAGTGTTTCCCAAGCGTTGAGTCTGATTCCCTAAACACTGCAAACCAGTAGACGGGATCAAAATCCCGACTACTGGCTTCTTGCATCTGCCTGCTGGCTACTTACTTCCGGCGGCATCCTTTTCAGCTTCCTCGACTAACTTGTCGAGGAACTTATCGATCTCTTCTTCGTTGCGCAAATTCTTCTGCCGAATCACGCCTTTATGATCGATGTAGTAAAGAGTAGGCCAGCCACTGACATTCCACTTTCTGGGAATATCACCGCCTGTACCTTTCTCACCGCACCAGAAGGAACGCCAGGTAATCTGTTGTTTCTCGTTTTGTTTCTTCAGGAACTCTTTGTCGGTATCACTGTTGATGCCGATGAGTGCAAAGGGCTTGCCTTCCATCCGTTTGACGAGCGACCGCTCGTGTGGGAACATTGCCACGCAGGGGCCTCACCAATGCCCCCAGAAATCGAGCATCACCACTTTGCCACGATAATCGCTCAGCTTAAACTTCTTGCCGTCCATATCTTCGCCTTCGATATCGGGAACAGCTTTGCCGATCTGCAGATGTCGTAGTTCGAACAGGTTGGATTTTGCCCGGTCAGCTAAAGTCCCACCAAATGCTTTGACATCAGTGAAATCCTTTTCGATCTTTTCAAAGAGCTTCTCTGCTTCATCCTTGTCTGACTGTTTGCTGGAACGTGAGAGAATGTTAGCCAGTGTAAAGGTGGCATTTCCCTTGGCATCACGGCTGGGATTCTTCTCAATCACTGCATTCAGGAATGCCTGCAGTTCTTTGCTGGCAGGTGCGTAGATCAGTCGGCCAACGACCGTACCGATCTTTTCATTGCCTGCATGATGCTCCGTCAGGAGTTTCAGCGTTGCTGTTGATGGAGCACCACTGTTATTGATGATAGTGCTGATCGCTTCAAAGCCGGCAGGCGTAGTTGGTTCTGCTTTGGCCAGTTCTTCAGCAGCCTTCACGAGCGATTGCGTCGACTTGTTGCGTGCATCGAACGCTGCCTTGAGCTCCGGATTCGAAAGATTCAGTTCTTTCTTTTCCTTCCGCAGATCGGCAATGACCTGGTTAAAGGTCTTCATCGCCTCAGCCTGTTCCTTCTTGGCGGCGGCAAACTTCTCAGCGGGTGTAAGCTTCGTCTCGTCCTGCTTGGCAGGCGGATCCTTCCTGGGCGGATCATCAGCCCAGGAAGGCAAAGCCACAGCGCCGAGGAAGAGAGCGAGTGCTGCTCTTTTCCAGTAACGGTGCATAGGGTTCTCCTTTTGAAATGGAACTACCTGGATAATAACTGGTAAATCAATGACCATCCAGTACTTATTGTCAGGATTGTCGCTTACCTGAAACGACAGTGCCGCTGAGACATTTCAGCGGCACTGGTGGGTGTGACGAACGACGGGGAAAGTAAGTTGATTACTTCTGTTCCGCTGGTTTGATAAGCTCGCCAACATCCTTGATGATGGCATCAACATCTGTCGCGGCAAACTTCTCGAACGCGTGATTCTTCAGCACTTTGCGTTTGCTATAGAGCAATGCTGTTACATCAGCTTCCTTGGCAATTTTGTAGGCTTCCGGACCTTGGCTGCCATCAATGGCCAGGCTGACGTGTTTCAGCTGATTGGCTTCCTTGAACTTGGCTACTTTATCTTTCATATCGTCGTCATCAGAAAGGAAGACGACCGCTGCACATAGCTTACCCTTGCCTGCTTTAGCGACTTCAGCGTCCAACTTCTTGACCAGACCGGCCAAGGCGTCGTTCGTTTCGCGTGCGAAAACGAATGCGACTGGTTTGCCGCCGAATTGTCAGACCAGGCAGTTTTCCTTGCCGTTGCGACTGGGGCTATCGGCATTAAAGACATTTAGGGGGTAAAACGAACTTACCCCTTTACCCGGCTGTGGGCCGGACTTCAGATCACCTGCCCCAGCGACTGCTACTACAAGCAGTGTCAGGGAGACTGAAAACCAACGATTCATCATAGACTCCAGGAAAAGAACAACTTTTCGACAACCCACACCCACGCAGGTTATTCGACGAAGCCTCCATAGCAGATGAAGGCACCGATAGCAAGCCTGGCGGGAGCGTATGGGAATTGAACCCACCGACGTCTTTTTTCAAGACATCCTCTGGTTTTGAAGACCAGGGCCCGCACCAGCGGCACACACGCTCCCCAGGACCAGCTTATCTACCGTTATCTTATGATGCTTATCGTGATTTCAGACTATCCTGCTGAAGGAAGAACCCTCGGAGTGAAATATCCGAGGGTCAATGATGTAGTAATTATTCCTGGTGTTATTTGTTAGTTCCCAGCGGAGACCGTCCTGACTTCACTTCCTGCAATCGTTCACGATACCGTTCGTAGAGCTTAGTTTGCTTGCTGAACGGTTCGATGGGATTGCCTTGAATGAATAGCCCTTTCACCTGGGTGGTGGGTTCCAGCAGGTTGCCATCGGTCAGGACAAGATTCGCCATCTTCCCAGGCTCGATTGAGCCAAGTTGATCAGCCAATCCAAGGATTTGGGCCGGATAAAGCGTGACTGCTTTGAGTGCCTCTTCAGCGGGAAGACCGTACGCCACAGCCATCGCAGCTTCGTAGGGCAGATTACGCGTGTTCGTGCTGCCTGACGAGCGAATGCAGTACTTGACGCCTGCTTCATGAAGCCTGGCTGCGACCTTGTACTGAGAATCGTAGGAATCATGCGTTTCCTGAGGCATCACAGTAAAAGGACCACAAAGCACGGGGATGTTCTTCTTCTTGAGTTCATCTGCCACCTTCCAGGCATCAACGCCTCCACTGAGAATGAGTTTCACCTTCACTTCATCCGCCCATTTGATGGCTTCCAGAATATCGTTCTTGCGGTTGGCATTGACGATCACCGGCTTTTCACCCACGCAGTAGGGGAGCATGGCTTCGCGACGTGGATCAAGCGGTTTCTTAATGCCGGTCTTGCTGACCTCAGCATCGCGACGGGCTTCATTGAACTGGAGCTTGAGGAACTTCAGTTTCTCTTCCCGTGCCTTGCGGGCAAAAATGCGAGCAGCAGGTGGACCATCCGGACTGCCACTCACGAGGCCTGCAGAAGCAGGGAACTCGATGTGCAAGCCGAACGGATCAACCAGCTTCATTTCCTGTGGTGTCCAACCATAGAGGTTGACGATGGCACCCTGCCCTGAGACTGTCGCGCCCGTCGGTCGAGTGACCACAGTAAGCACACCGTTAGCCCGTGTGACGGGGATCAACTCTGAATCAGGGTTGATACCGATAAGGGCACGAAGATCGGGTTGAAAATCACCACCTTCGCTGAAGTCCTGCGTTTCGCGGGCGGATCCCAATTCGGTCAGCCCCAGAATGGTGGCACTATCGATCATACCTGGATAGAGATGAAGCCCCTTGGCATCGACTACTGTCATGGTGTCAGGGAGATCGATCTCGGTCTGCTTATCCAGATCCTGAATCGCTTTGATCTTTCCACCTGCCACCTGCACCAGGGCATTCCTGATTACTGGTCCCGTAACCGGATGTAGAGTTACACCCTTAATAGCATAGTTGTTGTTGGCATTCCTGGGCATCTTCAAATGGCCCAGGTCTGGCCCGCGTGTAGCCGGCACTGCATACGCTGGAGCTTTCACGCTGCCAAAGCCTTCACGCTGAAAATAGACTTCGCCATCAACCAGCGTCATCTCACAACGAGCAAAACCACTGAGTGGATGCCCATTGTAAACGGCTAGGTCTGCATCCTTGCCCACCTCGATGCTGCCGGTACGATCCTGCAAACTGAGCTGGGTTGCAGGGTTGATCGTCACCATGCGAAGAGCCTGCTCTTCCGAAACGCCACCATACTTCATGGCCTTGGCT
The DNA here is from genome assembly GCA_964410845.1 of uncultured Bacteroidales bacterium. GTDB lineage: Bacteria > Planctomycetota > Planctomycetia > Gemmatales > HRBIN36 > JAEUIE01. The sequence goes on from CAYPJB010000145.1 coordinate 4,592, forward strand.
GCTTCGGTGTTCAAATGTCTCATCAATTCGTTGCTGTCCGATTTCATCAGCGTCAATACGCCTGCTTCCTGCAACAGTGCAGCATTGTGCGGAATGGCATCGAATGCTTCGATCTTGTAGGCCCACCAATCGGAGAACGTACTGCATGACGCTCCATGAGCAGCAATCTCGCTGGCGATCTTGTACCCTTCCAGAACGTGCTGCAGGCTCTTCACTTTGAAGCCAAAGCGATCTGCTACCCGGAGCAGCATCACGATTTCATCCATGCGGTAACAGTGCGAATGGACGAGGATATCGCCTTCGAGAATTCCGACGAGCGCTTCCAGTCGAAGGTCACGACGTGGCTCGACTTTGGAAGAAGCTGAACCCTTGGAATCCTCGTACTCTTTCCATTTCCGCTTGTATTCCAGGGCTTCGGTAAAGGCTCTCACAAAAACAGCTTCTACACCCAGACGGGTGTTGGGGAATCGACCGTCGCTGCGTTTGACATTTTCACCGAGGGCAAACTTCACGCCTTTCTTGGAGTCAATCAGCAACGACTGTGCAGGCTGGCCATATTTCAGCTTGATAACCGCGTCCTGCCCGCCGATGCAATTGGCGGAGCCATGGAAGAGCCGAGCCATGGTCACGCCGCCTGCCAGGGCACGGAAGATCTGCACGTCGTCGGAATCGATTGCATCACGGATACGCACTTCCGGCACTACTGAGAGTGTGGCTTCATTCACCCCACCGCTGATGCTGAAGTGGCTGTGGGTATCGATGATGCCTGGCATCACAAAGAGACCAGCGGCATCGATGACCGTAGTGTTAGCGGGAGTGGCTAAATTGGGACCAAGTTCCTTGATCTTGCCTCCTTGGACCAGGATATCACCAACGAACTTCCCCTTGGTGGCTGTCAGCACGGTGGCACCCTTGATCAGCACATTGCCACCTGTTTTAGTCTTCACCTGACGATCCGCTTCCACCTCAGCAGGCAGATCAGGCTTCTTGTCCTTCTCCTCAGGTTTTGTCTCCGTCTTCTTTTCTGGAGCCTTCTTCTCTTCTGTCTTGGCTGCAGGTTTCTTGTCGTCTTTCTTCTCTTCAGCTTTCTTTTCTTCTCCCTTCTTCTCGTCCTTGGCAGGTGGATTGTCCTGTTTCAGAAGCTTGTTGAGTTCTTCCTCATCGCTTTTCAATTCCTTTTCTGCTTCTTCCATGCGGGTCTTGAACTGAGCCCGGCGATTCTCGGGTATCGAATCCACCATGGTCTTGCCTCGCTCCATCCGTTCTTTGGCGCGAGCGATCTTCTCTTTCAGTTCTGTTACACGCTCCTTCGAATCGCCAGTTGCTGCAGGCTTCGACTCAGCTCCGTATTCAAAGTAGCTGGTCTCGGCAAAGACATGCTTTACCTTGGCCTTTTCATCAGTGAACTTGGCAGAGAAGGCTACCAGGTACGCTGGCTTGCCAACGGCGATTTCACCAAAGAGGCGATCCACGCCAAAGAGTTCGGCTGGAGCTTGTGTCATGGCTGCCAGTGCTTTGTCAGCAGGCACGCCATCGCTGATGACTTTGCGAACCTTGGCAAGGAACTTATCGGTGCTTTCGACACCATTGCCAGACAGTACACATTTTATGCCGGCATTCATGAGCACGCTCAGATTCTTCACTTCCTCCTGATGACGGCGTTCAAAGTCCTTCACCACCTTGCCGGGCAGATCTTTGGCCTGCACGGCGTCATCACTGGAAGGCGCATCAAAGATACCGGGGCCGCCACGTCGGCGAGCCTGCATTCGGGCTTTCTCCGGGAAGGTCAGCCGCACGATACAGGTGATGTTTTCCTTTTTGAGTCGATCCGCCAGGCGCCAGCCTTCGGCACAACCATAGAGGATTGGCTTGATCTTGAACTCGGCACAAATGTCGAGTGCACGATTCATTTCATCACGGCCGTCTGCTTCCAGGATCAAAGGCAACTTCTCTTCCAGCACATTGACGGCAGTGTCGAGCGCGGGGTCGAAGACAGGACGGACATTGAGCGAGCCTTGTTTGAAAGCCGTTTGCAGCCGTCGCTGGTAAGCCGCATCGTACATGAACTGGCGGAAGTGGGCGACCGTCCCCATCAATGTAGATGGATAGCCACCACCAAAACCCATGCTCTTCAACGCACCATGGAGTGCAACATTAGCTTTGACTATTGCATTGCGGGGAGCAGCACCATTGAGAAGTATCAGTGCACTCTGCCCACCCAGGATGTTACCTTCGGGCAGTGCCAGCCGGGCAACAATGCCTTGTTCCCGCCAGCTGTTAGCAGAATCATCTTCGGCCTTCAGGGCGGTGGCGACATCAAACTCAGGGGTAAGTCCTTTGCGATTATCAGGCTTGGTGACTGCCAGGCTTTCGCTGGCGAGATCGACTGGTTCTGCAGGACCGCTTTCAGAACGACGCAGTGCCGTGTCAACTCCCCACGTGTTCCCCGCATCGATGAAACCAGGATAGACCACCAGGTCTTTGCCATCGATGAGCTTGGCATCTGCAGGTGGTTGAACATCCGCTCCAAGTGCCTGAACCATACCATCGCGGATCACGACGGTGGTCTTTGTCAACTCGGTGCCAGGCTTCGTCACCACGGTGGTGTTGGTGATGGCAAAGACCGTCGGCTTCAATTTGCCGGGAGGTTGAGCGGGGAGTTGGGTCAATACGATGGCAAACAACAAACCAGTGAGCGCCAGCCCACGAACGAGCAGCTTCATGCGAGACTCTTTCCAAATGATGAACCAGATGCGTAGAGAGTAAGGCAGAGTTCTACCGAACTCAAGGGGCAAACGAGAGTTTCAGAGTTTTCTCAGAAGTACATCCATACACACCATATGTGGTAACAAGACATCTCGGTAAGCTGCCAACGGCAAAGCACATATATTGTCCGTACCTGTTCACGCGAGATGAACCATGTCTGAACTGCTAGACCGCTTCTGTCGCTACGTCCGCATCAACACCCAAGCCCAGGAAGGCTCTGGAACGTACCCCAGCTCACCCGGGCAGTGGGACCTCGCCAAGCTTCTTGTCGAAGAACTGAAAGCCATGGGTGCCAGTAACGTCGAGATCACGGAACATGCTCTCGTCTATGCCACCATTCCTGCCACAATTGGTGAGCAAACACCCACCATTGCCTGGCTCGCACACATGGATACCTCCCCTGAATACAGCGGGTCGAATGTTAACCCCATCGTGCATCGCCCCTACCAGGGAGGCGACATTACACTGCCAGGCGATAGCACGCAGGTTATCCGTGTGAAGGACTGCCCGGAACTGAAAGATGTCATCGGTAAGACGATCATCACCACCGATGGCACTACACTTCTGGGAGCTGACGATAAAGCAGGAGTGGCTGTCATCATGTCTGCGGCACTTCACCTGATTACCCACCCTGAAATTCCGCACGGCCCCATCCGCCTCTGCTTCACGTGCGATGAAGAGATCGGCAAAGGGGTTGAGTACCTGAACCCCGCTCGATTAGGAGCTATCGCTGCTTACACCCTGGATGGTGCCAAGCCAGGCGAGTATGAAGGAGAGACTTTCTCGGCTGACAAAGCCACTGTCACCATCAAAGGGGTTGTCATTCACCCCGCGCTGGCCAAGAACCGCATGGTGAACGCAGTGAAGCTGGCTGGAGAGTTCCTCGACAAGCTCCCCAAGGATCGTTTCAGCCCGGAGACCACCGATGGCCGGGAAAGTTTTGTCCATCCCTACACCATCGAAGGTGGTGTGCCCCAGGTGACGCTTCGTTTCCTGCTTCGCACCTTCCAGACACCTGAACTGGCCGAACAAGCATCATTCCTGCGCAGCATTGCTCAGGAACTGATGGCAAAATATCCAGCCTGCAAGATCGATGTCACTGTCGAAAAGCAATACCGCAACATGGCTGATGGCATGGAGAAAGAACCACGGGCGATTCCATACCTGGACAAAGCCATCGAGCGCACCGGCCTCATTCCACGCAAGCTCAGCATCCGTGGTGGCACCGATGGTTCGCGTCTCACCGAATTAGGCATCCCCACTCCCAACCTCTTCACCAGCGAACACAACATCCACTCACCCCTCGAATGGGCGTGCCTGGAGGAGATGGAGCAGGCCGTCAAGGTGCTGGTAGAGCTTGCGCAAGTGTGGGCAGGGCGTTAGGAATCAAGGCAAATGACTTGATTCTATCCACCTGCATTCAGTACACTGTGCATCACAGCAGGGAGGCTGATGTATGCTTGCTCAGCGTGGGGCCAGGCGATGGATTGCCATGAGTGACAGTGCTCTGTCACTCTGCACAGTATCGCACGCGCTGCTCGCTGTATTCGTTGCTGCATTGGCCTATCCAACATGTCGTGTACTTGTCACCAGTTGGGAACATAACCCTGATTACGCCCACAACTGGTTTCTTATCCCGGCGATAGGATGGTTAGTCTTCAAGACGAAACCCTGGCAGTACCATAGTAAATCCGAATCAGCACTCGGTTGCATGACAATGCTGGCGGGCGGGATAATGCATCTTGGGACGCTGGTCGTCCCCTTGCCTCTCGTGGATTATGTTGCCTGGGTTCTTCTGTTGCGTGGATTGGGACTATGTCTATGGGGCAGACAAGGGGCGACGGCATTGATGCCGATACTCGCTTTTGGAATACTTCTCTTCCCACTGCCGATGTTGTGGCTGAACAACCTGGCCATGTTTCTGCAAGACATCATTGCAAGGCTTGCAGAATGGATGCTCAGCTACTTCTGGGTATGCCTGCGACGTGGCCCGCTGCTCTACCTGTCTGGTATGGAAACTCCCGTTTCGGTCGCTGTTGAATGCAGTGGTGTACGGCAAGTCGTCGTTTTTCTGGCACTCTCATGGTTCCTGGCACTCCATCTCCATGGAGCGTGGTGGAAGAAGTTACTGCTGACTCTTGCTTCGCTTCCGATTGCGATTGCAGCCAATGTCATTCGAGTGCTGTGCCTGGTTGTCATCGCGCGCCAATGGGGAACAACGCACATCGATGGCATCCTTCATGATGCACCACTGCTCATCACACTGCCTGCTGGAGCAGCACTTCTGTGGTGGGCATATCAACGACTGCAGCAATCAGTTGAGGTAGCATCCACGCCACAGTCAACTTCTGTTACAACTAGCTCATGGTTACCAGTAATCATCACAAGCCTGCTAACGATGGCTCAACTCGGACTGCTTTACCACCTGAATCTCAACAACAATCATCATCAGGCCGAACGGCTTCATTTTCACGATCTGCCCTGGCAACTGGGTGTCTGGAAAGGAACAACTCATCCTGAGGCTGAACGCATCGAGAAACAGGCAACCTTTGCTGATGCCACCCTGCTACGTGCGTATAGCAATTCCACTGGCCAGGCTGCTGCCGTGTACCTCGTTTATTCTGCCTGCGGACGTGATCGATTGCATCATCCGGAAATCTGCTTACGCGATGCGGGTGGTGCCAGCGAATGGAAGCCTGGGCATCGGATGGTTGCATTGGATGCTGAGGGCAAGCGACAGGTGGAACGGCTCTGTTACGAACGCCAGCGCAATCAGCGAACAACCGTTTACTATTGG
>CAYPJB010000146.1:0-916 GCA_964410845.1 uncultured Bacteroidales bacterium
CGCCCTTGAGCAAACCTGTCAAGGAATACCTGCCTACTTCCAAAGAGATCGACAAAGCACTGCACAATATCCTTGAGTTGCTCGGCAACAACAAGGCTGACGACTCCGTCTCCGTTTCTATGCTGGATCCATCCACCCAAGTAACCCGTGCTCTGCGAAGTGTCGTTGATAACTTGGTTCAACAAATCATCAGAGAACTCAGGTTCATGCTGATGCGACTGGTGGACAAGTCCAACTGGCGACTGAGTGCAGCCGAAGAATCACTACTCTACATTCAGCGGGTGCTCGAGAAATCAGTTGCCCATCACAATCAACTGCAACAACAGAATCAGAAGTTATTTGCAGTTTCTGTTGCCAGACTCAAGCTCGATCTCGGCGAGTATGAAAGGCTGCGCAACACCACCAAATTCCTTTGGCCGAAGATTGCCACTCCCGGTGCTCACCTGGCTGAAGTCTTCGCTCATCGTTACCAGGCCTTGCTGCACGAACGCCTGGCGATGCTGTATGCCGGGGTCGCGTCACGCTGCACCGGTATTACGCAGGAATTGAGGCAATGTCGCAGCCGCCTGCTCGATCTTCGTCAGTCTGGTCGTCGCCAGGATGATTCCAACAGGCATGAACACACTCCCTGGAAGACCACTCTCACGCCACCAGGTTTCTCCGATGATTTCCAGGTGGTTCAGCAATTAAGCGATAGCATTTCCACTGAGGACATGGAAACCATCGATACCCGTCTGGAGGAAAAACTGGCACCCGACTTCCCGTCACTCGTGGAGACTGCACTTGCAGCAGGGGAAACGTTACGACCGCTGCGCAAGATCATCCAGGATGTGGTGCACCAGTTCCTCGATCATCAGATGCCACAGCATGATGTTCTCAGCCTTCTGCTGGAAGAACAATCCAATATCTGTGATGC
>CAYPJB010000146.1:936-10078 GCA_964410845.1 uncultured Bacteroidales bacterium
AGCTTCACACTGATGCAACACTACCCATATTCTTTCAGCAACCTACGAAGTCTTTTGAGCTGGTCTTCCTGTCAATGCCGGAGAGCGAACACACAGAACGACTGGAAAAGGAAATCCACCGTTCCTTCCCGGACTTGGTGACAGTGCGAGGCAATGCTGAGAATGAATTGATTCTCCACCGTGCTGTTCTGGGAATTGGTCTTCAGGAACTCTCGGTGATGTCAGAAGCAGGCCAGGCAGCATATGAGACTGCAAAAGCCATCGAAAACTTTTCACCCCACTCTCGGCAGGACATCAAAGCATGGTGCAATACTGCTGAAGTGGCGATGAGCTGAAGATTAGACCAGACTCAATTCAATCTTGCGATCAGGCTGGCGTTCAACAGCAGGAACGACGTTCACATCACCGGTGACAGCTACATTTTCCTGCGTCTGCACCGTACCGAACAAGGTCCAGGGCGATGCCTGGTCGATGTGTACTTTTACCGTTTGGCCGATGAGTCGCGGATGACCTTCGAAGACAACGATATGATCAGTCATCGTACGGCCAGTCAGCTGCGTATGGTCAGTGTAGGCTGACGAACCCTGTTCTTTCAGTGCAGCCTTGCTGGGACTTTCGACGAGCACTTCAACCTGGGTATTGATCTGTCTCTGATGATCAGCTGCACTGATCTCAGCTTGAACCGCCAGCAGATCGTTATTCCGTCGTTTCTTTACTTCTTCTGGAACATCATCTTCGTAGAGTTCATCCGCTTTGGTGCCTCGACGCGGGCTGTACTTGAAGATGAAGCTGTTCTTGAACCGTGCAAAACGGATGAGTTCACCACATGTCTGGAACTGCTCTTCCGTCTCACCACAGAAGCCTACGATGAAATCGCTGCTGATGGCTACGTTCGGCATTGATTCCCGGCACCGCAACACCATCTCTCTGTAATAGCTGACGGTGTAAAGCCGCTTCATCTTCTTGAGCATGACATCGTCGCCATGCTGAGCGGGCACGTGCAGGTATTTGCAAGCCTTGGGCAGATCACGTACGGCCTGGATGAGGTCGTCCGTCATGTCCTTGGGGAAGCTGGTGACGAATTTGATGCGATCGATGCCTGCCACATCCTGAATGCGGTAAAGCAGGTCAGATAGCCGGCTCTTGCGGCCATCGCCATGATCGAATTTGTAACTGTTGACCGTTTGGCCAAGGAGCGTGATTTCCTTGCATCCTTCGCTGGCGAGTTGATTCACTTCCGCGAGAATGTGGTCAGGATGGCGACCTTGTTCGGGGCCACGCACGCTGGGGACAATGCAGTAGGTGCAGAACTTGTCGCAACCTAGCTGAATGCGGACAAAGGCCTGGAAGGGCGTTGGCCGCATGGTGGGATCACGGTTGGGATCATAACTCTCAAAGCTCTGAGTGACTTCGAGCTTGCCCGCCTCGGCACGTCCCAGTGAAAAGGCATATTGCTTCTTGCGGCTCTGCTTGGCTGCATCAATCAGTTCAGGTACCCGTGCCAGTTGCCCAGGTCCACACACAATATCAACGTAAGGAGCCCGCTTGGTGACAATCTCCTGATCCTTCTGTGCCATGCAGCCCAGCACGCCGATGATCTTGTCCGGATGGGCTTCTTTGTGCAGTCTCAGGGTACCGAGTGCCGAGTAGATCTTCTCCTCCGCATGCTCGCGAACGGAGCATGTATTGAAGAGGATGACATCGGCAGCTTTGGGATCGGAGGTGAGTTCGTAGCCCTGCCGGCGCAGACTCCCCACCACCAGCTCACTATCGAGCACGTTCATCTGGCAGCCAACAGTATCAATGAAGAGTTTCGGCATAGGGTGCATTGTATGTAGGGCACGCTGTGCGTGCCTCAACTGGATGAGATTCAGCTGCAACAGTATTGGCGAAAAGAGACGATCACTTTCACAGGTGAGGCACGCACAGCGTGCCCTACTTGGCTATCTTCTCCATGAAGATAATATGCTGCCTCGGTAGCACCTTGCTGGTTCCCTTGTGCTTCAGCGGGAATGGTTCCATCTCGATCAATACCTGTCGCTCCGTCATCTTGTGCAAAGGTTTGATGGGCACCCAGGCATCCTCGCCCCGGTATTCGACGAAGACGATTCTGCCACCCACTTTCAGTGATTTCACCATCGATTCGATCATTTCATAAGGGAAATTGAACTCGTGGTAGACATCGACCATCAGTATCAAGTCCAGGGAGTTGGCAGGCAGTTTCGGATCTTTCTCGGTGCCCAGGATGGTCTCGACATTGGTCACCTTCAGTTGCCTGGCACGCTGGTCGAGCACTTCACACATCTCCGGCTGAATATCGACGGCATAGACCTTACCCTTGGGCCCCACTTGTTTCGACAGCCTGAACGTGAAATAGCCAGAACCTGCACCGAGATCACAGACCACCATCCCGGGCTTGATATTGAGTGATTGCATGAGTTTGGTCGGGGCTTCTTCCCGTTCCCGTTCCGGGCGTTCAAGCCAGCCGATACCGAGATGCCCCATCACCTGGGCAATTTCGCGGTTCATGTAGAACTTGCCAATACCATCGGGATCGTGGTTCTGTCTGGTTTCATAGCGTGGCTTCTCAGGTTGTTTACTCTCCCCCTGGGCGAATAGTGAGGCAACCGTGGAAAAGCAGATGCAGAGGGCGAGGAGGTGCAATGGCATGGGGAGAACTCGGCTTGTCGGATAATTCCAATGAATTAGCATGGCGATGCGACACATTTTACGCCCTGACAGGGTATCGAGAATGTGATTGACGCATTTCCCGTAGTTTTGAAGGAGAATCCATGCACTGGATCAACCACCGCCGCTGGGCAAGTCTGCTAGCTCTAGTTGTCTTGACCTGTAGCCTGTCGCTCGCCCAAGCCCAACTCTTCACCGTGACCGTCGCAGGTGTGGATAACCTGATGAACTCGGTCAAGTACGGCATGAAGATGGCTGGCAAGGAAGACATGGCTGCGCAGATCGACAATCTGCTCGAAGCCTTCCTGCAGAATAAAGGGTTCGAAGGGCTCGATACCAAGAAGCCAATCGGCGCATACCTGAACAAGTTCCCGACGAATCCCACCCAGCCTCCTATGGTGGTATTCATTCCCATCAGCAATGAAGCAGAGTTTCTCGGTTTTCTCGGCAGGCTCAACGTCACCCCATCCAAGGAAGAGAATGGCGTTCGTAGCATCGCTCTCCCGACCGGGCAGTCTGTCTACCTCAGCATCAAGAATAACTATGCCTTTGTCAGCATGGATAAAGACGAACTCAAGAATGCTGGTGAACCCACCAAGGTCGCAGGCAAGTTGTCTGCCAATGCACTCTTTCATGTACACGTCGGTCTGAATGAGATTCCGGCTGACCTGAAGGATCAGTTCCTCGCCAAGATGGATGAAGAACTGAACAAGGAGATGGACAAGAAAGAGGGTGAGAAGGATTTCGAGTTCCAGGCACGTCTGGCCACCATGAAGCTGAGCCGTCAAGCCATCGAACGACTGGTCAAAGATGCTGAATCGATCAACATGACTGCTTCGCTGGATAAGCAATCTCACCAGTTCAGCTTTGAATCATCCATGCAACCGAAGGCTGGTTCCGGGCTGCACCAGGAAATTCAACAGATGAACCAGTCGAAAAGCAAGTTTGCCAGCCTGTGTGACAATGCCCCTGGATTCTTGGTAGCGCATGGCATTGTGAATCAGACACTTCGCAAGGATGTCGATGCACTGCTGGATGGCATTATCAAGAAAGCCATTGCGGATGAGAAGAGCATCGTCAAGAAGGCTATCGCTGAGAAGGTCTTCCAGGCGCTGGAACCGACGCTCAAGTCGAAAAACTACGAATTCGCCATGAGCATGAAAGACCCGGGAAACAAGGAACCGATGACCGGTATCGCTGCTTTCCAGGTCAAGGATGGCAAAAAGATTGAGGAACTGATCAAGGGATTTGTCGTGGAAATGAAAGACAAGGAACGTGAAGCCATCAAGCTGGACGTCGAGAAGGTGAACGGCGTGAATCTGCACGTCATCAACGTTCCCGCTGACGACAAGGGGGCCAAGGACATGGTGGATGCCTTCGGAGAAGCCAAGATCACCCTGGCCATCCATGATGACTATATCCTCGCAGCGATCGGCAGGAACAGCACCGAGGAAGTGAAGAAATTCATCACGGGTTCTTCTACATCCTCCAGCCCAGCCTCTGTCCAGATGCAGGTGAACGTGAAGCCCTTTTCCCGCTTCATCAAGGAAGCTCCAATCCGCAGTGCAGTCGAAAAGGTCTTCAGCACACCGAACAGTGATCAGATCAAGATGAGCATTACCGGTGGCGACAAACTCGAGATGAAGTTCACCATCAGCACCTACTTCATCAAACTGGCCACGGCCGTAGAAGAAGCGAAGGGACAGTAACGGGACTGATCCTCTTTTGATGATAACAACAAAGCCCACAGCAAACGCTGTGGGCTTTGTTCATTCCTGCGAAGATCACTCTTTCCCTGACTCCTCTGGCTTGGCACCAAAGATTTTGCCAATGCCGACGGCCAGCAGCAGCACTACCAGCACTGCAAAGATGCCACCCACGATCAGATCAATCGTCAACGGAGGAAGTCCCTTCATGACTCCTGAGAGATCGATGGACTTCTTGATCTTTTCCACTGCTTCAAACTCGAGGAAGGCTGCACAGACGCCCGCCAGTGAACCACCAGCGATGTACCCCGAAGCGAGCAGCACACCCGGGCTGGTTTCCGTGCGTTTGATCGTTTCCACTTCCACACGGCCTGCATACTCTGCATCACTTTCCTCTGGCTTGCGATCCACCCTGGTCGTGGCAGAAAGGTATCGATCGACAAAGAAGCGGATGATACCACCGATAAAGATCGGCGCAGAGTACTGGATGGGAACATAGACACCGACTGCAAACGCCAGGGCAGAGATGCCACACAGTTCCAGAAGTACTGCGATCAGTCCACCGATGGCCACCATGCTCCAGTTCAGCTCACGCTTCAGTACACCGTTGATGATGATGCCCATAACCTGGGTCTTCGGTGCATCGATACCACGATCGACCTTGGTGCCATCATCGCGCGTCTGCAACTTACCCATGATGGCCGGGTCTTTCAGCAAGGCAATCTTACGAGTGGTAGTATCCACGAAGTAATGTCCCTCGGGAATCTTTGCCAACTCTTCACGTGGGGTGTAGTTATTCTTCGCGTCGGGAATGGTTATTTCCTGTGTACGAGGATCGAACACCTTGTAGGTCTTACCTTCATGGGTGACGGTTGCTTTCAGACGATCCATTTCGACTTGCGTTAATGTCAGGTCAGGCACCTTCTGACTATAGACCGTACCAGCATTGTTGAGAGCCAGCAGGATAACACCAATCACCAGTGCAGAGATGATGGCACCAATCAGAATCGCCCATTGCATCGCCCTCGGAGTGCCACCCACCAGGAATCCCGTCTTCAGTGACTGAGCAGTGGTACCACCATTGGAAGAAGCGATACACACCACTGCTGCGATGGAAAGTGCCAGGATGCGGTCAGTGGTAGAGGTCATCCCCAGGGCCAGGAAGATGAGGCACGTCAGCATCAAGGTAGCCACGGTCATGCCAGAGATAGGGTTTGATGAGGAACCAATCTCACCAGTCAGTCGTGCGGATACCGTTACGAAAAGAAAGCCAAACAAAACAACGAGCAAGGCACCTATCACTGCGCTGACAACACCGACCTCAGTCATCAGGAACGCAGCCAAAACCACTATTAATCCAAGACTGCCTAACAACACAAAACTCATTGGCAGGTCATCTTCAGTTCGACGGTAGGCCCTGACTGCACCTCCACCACTCATGCCAGCAAGACCTGACTTGATAGAGCGAACGATCATGGGCAGCGTCTTGAGCATGCTGATGATACCTGCTGCAGCGACGCAACCAGCACCGATGTAAAGAAGATAATTGTTGCGCAGCTCCTTAATGCTCATGTTCTTGATCAAGCCAATATCCACGCCTTTGTCATTAATGGTCTTGATGGCCGGGGCAACGTAATTGGTGTTGGACTCACCAATGAAGTAGATTGTTGGAATAATGACCAGGTAACCCAGAATGGCACCAGCCATCATGATCGAACTAGTACGAAAGCCGATGATGTAGCCAACACCCAACATTTCAGACGCCATCTCCGTCGTGAAGACTGCTGCCCGGTTGATGAAGCTAAACGGGATACTGACTGCTGCAGCCAATAGCCCCATAGCTTCCGTGAGAAACTTGTGGACGAAGGCGATGCCAAAGCCGATGAACACCGTCTTCCCGGTCGTGCCGACTTTTTCACCGCTGATCAGTACCTGGGCACAAGCCGTACCTTCGGGGTAGAGCAGCGTGCCCGGTTGCCCCGGTCTGCCGTGCATATTGACGATGAAGGCCCGCCGAAGTGGAATCATCGCCAGAATGCCAAGCAACCCGCCGAGCACCGAGACGACCATGATCCGCAGGGGCTCCATGTCGAAACCCAGCAGCAGAAACGCAGGCATGGTGACACCAACGCCAAAGGCAATCGATTCGCCCGCAGAGCCAGCTGTTTGAACGATGTTGTTTTCGAGAATGGTTGCCCGCCTGAAACCAAACGCATTCGAGAGACCGCGGAACAAAGTGATTGCCAGCACCGCAACGGGTATGGATGCTGACACCGTCATGCCGACTTTCAGCACCAGGTACAGCGAGGAAGCACTGAATATCAAGCCCAAACACGTTCCAGTGACGAGTGCCGGGATGGTCAGTTCTTTCATCCCTTTCCCCGTGTCATCGCTGATATAAGGCTGGAATCCGGGGGGGGTGTTATCCGAAGGCGTGGCCATGCCGGTGGTGCTCCAGAGAAAGTCGTGACGAGGGAAAAGACTCAAGATGGCAGAATTTTCCGCACAATCAAGAGGGGAATCCTACAATAAGCCCTATAATTCAGCCGATTCATCATCCCCAGGAAATCGGCATGAACTAGCAAATAGGCACTTTCCTTGAACGATGCGGATGTTACCATACTCGCTTGCTTCACGGAATCCACACTAAAGACGGCACATCTCGAATGAAAACTGCTCTCGATTACCTCGCCAAACACCACAATCGTTACGTCGATGATCTCAAGCAACTCGTTGGCATCCCCAGCGTCAGTTGCGGCACACCGGATGTCCCCAACATCACGAAGTGTGCTGATCTCGTGAAACAACAGATGAAAGAAGCGGGGCTCGAAAACGTTCGCACCATTCAGATTGATGGTCAGGAAGGCAAGAGCTTCCCGTATGTCTACGGTGAACACCTGCACGCCCCCGGCAAGCCCACCGTCTTTTTGTACAGCCACTATGATGTGCAGCCCTGCCAGAACCAGGACCCTCGCACTGGTAAGTATGCCGGTTGGGATACTGATCCCTGGAAGATGACCGCCAAGGGTGGTCGCTTTTATGGTCGTGGCTCGGCAGATGATAAAGCTGCAGTCACCTGCCATCTCGCCAGCATCGAAGCCTGCCTGAAGAGCATGGGTAGCCTGCCGGTGAACATCAAGATGCTCGTGGAAGGCGAGGAAGAGATTGGTTCCCGCCATCTCATCCCGTTCTTTGAGCAGTATCAGAAGATGCTGCAAGCCGATGTCATCGTGGTCTGCGATACCTCAAACGTCGAAGTAGGTACCCCATGTATCACCTATTCGCTGCGTGGCATCGTGGAACTGCTGGTGGAAGTAGAGACTCTGAAACAACCAGTACACAGCGGGTCAGGTGGTGGCGTATTGCCTGATGCTGCTATTGCCCTGGCGGAAATCCTGGGTCGCCTCTGCTGGCGCCGCAAGCGAATTCCCGTTCCGGGCCTCTACGAAGGTGTGCGACCGCTCACCGCAGCAGAGAAGCTGGAGTACAAGCTCCTGCCCATTACCGAAGAGAAGCTCAAGAAGGAATTCCAGCTTCTCCCCGGTTTGGATCTGGTTCATCCACTCAATGTGCATGTCTGTGAACAGAAGTGGCGATTGCCAGCAGCGACAGTGATTGCGATGGAAGCCAGCTCACTGGCTCAGCGATCCAACCAGGTGCTTCCCAAGGCCAAGGCGATCCTGAGCATTCGCACGGTGCCTGACATGAAGGCCAAGAACATCGTCCAGGCGATGCGTGACTTCCTCTGTGCCAACCCACCATGGGGTGTGAAGGTCAAAGTCACCCCCAGTGGCCACAGTGCTGACTGGTGGATGACCGACCCGACCGGCCCCGCCTTCGATGCTGCACGTCGGGCTTTGGAGTCAGGCTTCAAGAAAAAGCCCCTCGCCATCGGCTCTGGTGGTTCCATCGGCTTTGTTGGGCCACTGGCCAAGCTCTTCGGCGGCGCACCAGCACTACTCCTTGGCATTGAAGACCCCAAGAGCTACGCCCACTCACCGAATGAAAGCCTGCACGAAGGCGACTGGCGCAAGCTGATGACTTCACTGTGCCACCTCTACGAGAACCTCGGCACACTGCCGAATGGTAAGGTAAAGTAACATTAACTCGACACTTAAAGCAGGCTGATGGCGAATGTCATCAGCCTGCTTTCTTAGTTACGGAGATCGGAATGCCTCTTCTTCTCACTGGTGGTTTTGGGTGTATTGGTTCGTGGATCGTCAAGAATCTGCTCGAACGGGATGATGATGTTCACATCTATGATGTGCAGCATGAACCCAAGCGGCTCAAACAGCTGCTGGAGCCGGAGCAGATCGCAGCCATCCGGTTTCATCAGGGAGATGTCGCTGATGCTGCAACCATTCGTGGAGTGGTCGAAAAAGAAGGCATCACTCACATCATCCATCTCGCAGGCCTGCAGGTACCCGTCTGCCGGGCTGATCCACTGCGTGGGGCACGGGTCAATGTACTGGGCACGCTGGCTATCTTCGAAGCAGCTAAGGCACTCAAAGATCAGGTGAAGCGGATTGTCTACGCCAGTTCCGCTGCAGTCTTCGGACCGCCCGAGGATGAACATGCCCCACCGCTTCTCGATGAAGCAACGACGACGCCAACTACTCACTACGGCGTGTTCAAGGCTGCCAACGAAGGCAACGCCCGTATTTACTTCCAGGAAAACGGCATTTGCAGCGTTGGCATCCGCCCTGCGACGGTATACGGTGTAGGTCGCGATTTCGGCATGACCAGCG
>CAYPJB010000147.1:0-10072 GCA_964410845.1 uncultured Bacteroidales bacterium
GATAGCTAAAGCCAAGCCGGACACCAACGTTCGGCAGGTTGAGCTGAACAAGGCACTTCGTCGGGAAGCTGTTTGTCAGAAGCTGCGAGAGATTGCAGAAGAGACTAATGATCCTGAGCTCTCCAAGCAGGCTGACCTGCTTGAATCACGAGCCTGGGCCATCTACGAGCAGAAGATGTCTACCGCATCGGTCACTCGGTTCCAGCCCATGAACGAGAAAGACATCGAAGCCAAACTTACCCGAACGGAACGCAGCTCAAGTGGTGAATCAGCTCGAGCTGAGACTGGTATTCGCAGCATCCGTGGCGAGAAGAAGGAGTAACTGCATGAAGAACCTTTCGTTACTCACGCTCGCTGCACTGCTGTGCTTCTTGCCGGGCTGCAAGATGTTCATGGACACCAGCACCGAGAAGCCTGTCATTCAGGCTCCTCCACTCAAAGTGACTGAGAAAACAACACCCATCTCGCCGGAAGAGATCAGACCTTCCAATGCCAAGAGTAAGGCTCAGCAACTGCTGGACGAGATGGAGAACGACGGATAGTAGTTATCACGTTCCGTCGTGATGACAGCAACGAAGAGAGTCAATTTCTTTGTTGAAGACAGGCATCGGTTACAAAAGAGAAGACGACATGCGATTGCATGTCGTCTTTTTTGTAGTATTGGAATTTCACCGTCGCTGTCATCACGACGGAGCGTGATGACTACAAACACTTAGTCGTCGTAATCGTTCCGGCCTTTCTGCAGGCCAGCACGTTCGAGTAACGGGCGAGCAAGGATATCATCATCCATCATGTCTTCCAGCCGTTTATCGGATGGCATCGTGTACTTGATGGTGAACCTTCGCTTGGCGATACCAATCTCATCACCAGGAATAAGCAGTTTGCGGGTAGCTACCCGCATGTTATTCACCTTGGTGCCGTTGGTGCTGTTTTTATCGCTGATGTACCAGTAGCCATCCTTGTACATCAATTCACAATGAATGCTGGAGATGTTAGGAAAGTCGAGATAGATGTCGCAGGAACGCCTTCTTCCGAGTGAAAGTTGAGGTCGCGTGAGCGGAATCGTATCTCCTCCTCCTACCGGAACCAGTTCACCATTTGGCTCCATGTTCATGTAGTCCTCCGGAAACGACAAGAATGAGAAAGATCAATATCCAAAGTATACCTCGGTTTCCAGCAGACTTCCACACTAGTGATGGAAAAGTGATGAGAGAACGACAAAACGGTACTCACCTATCGTGATAGCTCATTCTGTTTTACACTCATCGCCGCAATTACTGACGAAATAAAGGAATTTCGCATGAGAACAGAAGCCGATGCCTTCCTCTCCGAGCCTATCAGCGTCCATATGCGTCCAGCTCCAGAAGGACTGCGACCACAGGCTACGGTAGAAGAGGCACTGGCTCAATTACGACGTTCTCAGCCCATTGGCCGGGTGATCTATTTCTACGTCACTGATGAACACAGTCGCCTGGTTGGCGTGGTTCCCACCCGTCGTCTGCTTTTAGCTGATCCGCAAAATCGATTGAAAGATTTGATGGTTAAAGATGTCGTGAAGCTGCCTGAAGATACAACCGTTCTCGAGGCATGTGAATTCTTTGTGCTCCATCGCTTTCTGGCTTTTCCAGTTGTAAATGCGATTGGCGAGTTTGTCGGCTTGATCGATGTTGATCTCTATACCAGCGAATTGCATGATCTTGAAAGCAGACAGCGCCGGAATGACCTTTTTCAGCTCATCGGCGTGAATCTGGAAGGAGCTCAGCGATCGCCGTGGTCGGGCTTTCGTCTGCGATTTCCCTGGCTGCTCTGTAACATTGCAGGTGGCATTCTAGCTGGCTTGCTGACCAGTTTCTTTGAGCATGAATTGTCAAAACTGGTTGCACTTGCCCTCTTCATTCCAATAGTTCTGGCATTGGCGGAGAGTGTTGCCATTCAATCGGTAACATTAGCATTACAAGGCCTGCATCGGCCTCATCTTTCCTGGCGAAGGATCTGGCTAGCGATGAGACTGGAATTCTTTACAGGGATATTGCTCAGCCTGGGATGCGGAGTGCTAGTCGCAGCCATCGTGCTCACCTGGCAGCATCACCTGGTGCTGACTCTGATCGTGATGGGTGGTATCATCGGAGGCATTACCTGTGCCGCCGGCCTGGGTTGGCTGATTCCCACAGCCTTACGACTGCTTAAACTTGAACCACAGGTCGCTGCCGGGCCTATTGCCTTGGCATCCGCTGATATGGTAACGATCATCATCTATTTCAGCTTGGCCAGGATGCTGGTCTAAGGTTTCATCACACTTGTCATTTGTACTAGTCTCTGAT
Organism: uncultured Bacteroidales bacterium; assembly: GCA_964410845.1. Taxonomy (GTDB): domain Bacteria; phylum Planctomycetota; class Planctomycetia; order Gemmatales; family HRBIN36; genus JAEUIE01. The sequence continues at coordinate 2,322 of CAYPJB010000147.1, forward strand.
GGTTAGTTGGCAAAAGCAGCATCTGTAATGATCTTTGATTGCTTAGAGTTGGTGTGCAAGCTTTGGAGCACTGCGTTCAGCATTGCCGCACTGGATAGTTCGCGAGCGGGTGTCGATGACTTGGTGGATGCTTTCTGCAATGTAGTTGTAGTTCGAGGCCCCAATAGAAGGCCAGGAAAACCGAATTGCGGCGAAGGAGGTAGTAATCTCCTGGCTGCTCCTTCATACGCACCAATATCGACACCACTACCGCTAGGCCGATAGGCACCAATAATATCTTTTGCGGGTGCGAAACTCAACGTGCCCGTATCTCGAGCGGGACTGCTTGCAGACAATCGGTAATCATTGACAGATTCGTTTATGAACAAGGCCGAAGGTGTAGCAATGAACGAGTTATTGTCCTGTCCGGTCTGAGTGCGCCAGGTCGAAAGGCTAATCACACTGTTGCCATCGTTGGTCGAGAAACGATTCATGATGACATTGTAATCGCTGGTGAAGCCAAGCAGACTGTCTGCTGAAATCGTGATCGATCCACGGAAACTGTGATAGGTATAGAAAATGTTATTCCGTACGGTGTTGCCGGTGCTGGCATTGGTTATGTTAAGAGCCCAGCGCCCGGTGCTTGCCGTAGTAATCACCGTGTTGTTGATGATAACATTGTTCTTGGCTCCATCGGCTGCGTCGATGCGATAAAGAGAAATGCCACCAGCCTTGGCACCATAGATCAGGTTGTTGCGGATGGTGGAACTTTGCAAGCCATCGCCGTTGATTCCCGAACCACCTGCAGTGCCATTGTTGTAGATCACATTGTTTTCAATGGTGGCAAATCTGATGAGACCAGTGTTGGTGCCGCCAGGCAAGCTGGCATCTCCATTGAGGTGGATGCCATTCCCGTTATTACCGTAGATGGTATTGCCCCGAATCGTTGGACGATCACAACTGTTACTGACATATATGCCATGCTCGACGGCGGAGTTGCTGGTACGGTTGCCTTCGATGAGCAAATCCTGGCTGAAGCCAGTCAGGATGCCCCACATGGTGTTTGCATCCGCAACGTTGTTCCTGATGGTGACAAACTGGTTATTCACACTGCGTATGCCTGTGCGAGGCTGATTGATGACGGTGAAGCCTTCGACGGTGATGTAATCAGCTCCCTCGAGATTGATGCCATCAGGTGTCGTGGCATTTCGAGTTGTGACCCGTGCCCCAGGTTCACCACGAAAGGTAATGCGCTGGCTGGCGGTGCCATCGGTGGTCAGGTGAAACCCGACATAGTCGCCAGGCTTGACGATGACGGTGTCACCTGCTGTCACACGGTTAGCTGCAAATTGCAAAGTAGCCCAGGGTGCAACCGAACTTCCACCCGAGGGATTATCCAGGCCTGAAGTAGCCACGTAGTAGGTGGCAGGCACATCACGGGCTTCCAGGGTTTCGAGTTGCAGCAGGGGGCGACGACGTGCGAGTTTCATGTCCGTACAGCCTTGAGAAAAGCGGGGTGTGTATTGGAAAGTCGATTCAGAATGAATCTGCAGATGGGGTTACATGAGGGTAGAACGGGAAAGGATGAAAGTCAATCAGCATATCAGTGGATCACTGCAAGAATGACATCGGATTCGAGTCCTGATGTATGCCTAGCTTTCCCCTTCTCGAACCGTAAGATTCCCCTAACTCGCGCGGGGGAAGATGGATGCTTGAACGAATCGCCTACCAGGGAATTACGTTTGATGATGTGTTGCTGGAACCTGGCTTCAGTGAAGTGCTGCCAAAAGAAGCAGATGTACGATGCAACCTGACTCGTAATATCAAACTCAACATTCCCATCCTCTCTTCGCCGATGGACACGGTCACCGAAAGTGATCTCGCCATTGCCTTGGCCCAGGAAGGCGGCATTGGCATCATCCACAAGAATCTGACTATCGATCAACAGACTCGCGAAGTGGACAAGGTCAAACGCTCCGAGAATGGTGTCATTACCGATCCAGTGACACTCAGCCCTGATGCCACCGTTGGCATGGCACGCCGGGTCATGGAACAGTACAAGATCAGCGGTGTGCCGATCACAGTTGGCCCGGTTTTAAAAGGCATTCTTACCCGTCGAGATCTTCGCTTCCTGACTGATAACGAGCAGAAACTGCACGAAGTGATGACCAAGGACAATCTCATCACAGCCCAGGAGGAAACGACCCTGGAAGAGGCTGAGAAGATCCTTACCAACAATAAGGTGGAGAAACTTCTCCTGGTAGACCGATATTATCACTTGAAAGGTCTCATTACGATCAAGGACATCGACAAGATGCTGAATTACCCTCACGCCTGCAAGGATAAGCGCGGGCGGTTGCGGGTAGGAGCTGCTATCGGTGTTCGCGACTACGAACGGGCAGGCTCCCTGATTAAAGCGGGTGTCGATGTCCTCGTCGTTGATTCTGCACACGGACATTCGTCGAATGTCGTGGAAACAGTATCGGAACTGAAGCGTCGTTTCACTGTTGATGTCATTGCAGGCAACGTGGCTACCTCGGAAGGTGCCCGTGCCTTAGCCGAAGCCGGGGCTGATGCCATCAAAGTGGGCATAGGTCCGGGCAGCATTTGTACAACGCGGGTGATCTCAGGTGTCGGAGTACCCCAGGTTACCGCAATTCACCATGCTGCCATTGGCGTAAAAGATTTCCAAGTGCCCTTGATCGCTGACGGGGGTATACGCTATTCAGGCGACATTACGAAAGCCATCGCAGCGGGGGCAAACTGCGTGATGATAGGTGGGTTGTTTGCAGGGTTATCAGAAAGCCCTGGGCAGACGATTCTCTATCAGGGGCGAACCTTCAAGGCTTACCGTGGTATGGGTTCAATTGGAGCCATGCAGGCGGGAAGCAGCGATCGTTATCGGCAGGATGCCAAGGATGGCCAGGCCAGCAAACTGGTGCCTGAGGGCGTCGAAGGTCGAGTGCCGTTCAAAGGCCCGCTCGCTCCGTTTGTCTTCCAATTGGTAGGCGGGCTGCGAGCCGGTATGGGGTATTGTGGAACCAAGACTGTCGACGAACTGCGGACACGTGCCCGGTTCATCAAGATTAGTCCTGCTTCCGTCCAGGAGGGACATCCACATGACATTTACATTACGAGCGAATCGCCAAACTATAGCCAGTCGCCTGCTTACGCCACTGAGCGTAGCCACTAGTCTGTTGGGGCTGGCAGGCGCTCTGAGTGCTCAAGAACCTGTGAAGCCACCGGCGACGCTTCAGCCAGAGAAGCCTGCTCAGTCCCCTTTGGCGATGGATGAATCGTTCTACACATCACCTCCTCGCGATGTGTTGTATCGCGTGGACAGTGAGGCCACAAAGATTGAACGCTTTCGACAAATGCGCAAAGCCTCCGGGAGAATGGATCTTGAATTCCCGGACGAAGATGCGATTCGCATTAAAGCTACGATGACCAAGCGAGACTTTCAGCCAACGCAGGCCACCATGCAGGCATCGTATGTGGTCTATCAGCCTCTCTACTTCCAGCAGATCAATGTGGAAAGATACGGTTGGGACCTGGGAGTGTTTCAGCCTGTCGTCAGTGCAGGGCAGTTTTATGGGGATGTTCTGCTCTTCCCCTACAAGTTTGCCTCCAATCCACCCTGGCACTGTACCTCCAACGCAGGCTATGCTCTGCCAGGCGATCCTGAACCTTTGCGGTTCCTTACCACGCCATTTAGCTGGCGAGGCGTAGCAGCCCAGGCTGGCGTGGCCGTGGGTGGTGCAGCGATCTTCCCATAAAGATCGGGTTTCAAACTCAGACTACTCTGGGTGAGTGCCCCATCTTCTTCAACTCATCGATCACGGCTTGCACCTTGCCAGGCCGAAGCAACAAGACTTGAGGCGTTAATCGGCCGAGGATTTCCTCGGCCAGTTTCTTGCGCGCAAGCAGTTCTTCTGCGAGCAGGGCGTCATCGGTATATACCAGGCTGACACGGCGATGTACTTTTACTGGAATACGTGATGCCATTATTTAATCTGTAGTCCTTCGATGAATGAGTCTGCTTCCTTGCCTGCTACATATTCCTTTGGTCCGCCTACTTTCACTTCCCAAACGAAGCCTTTTACCACGAAACAGCGTATCCGCAGGTTACCCTTTTCATCAGGCAAAGCGAACAGGTATTCACGGGCTGGAATACGGTGATGTTCCAATCGACGTTCAGAAATAACCTTCGCTTCCACTCGCTTGATGATTCCATCCTTCACAGCGTTGAGGGCAGCATTGATATCGCCAGGTGAGGCTGCTTCACCATTAGCAACCGGGTTCTTGGCGACATTGTAGACACGATCCTTCACGGCAAGTTGCCAAGTAGTGCCAGTACGGTTTGCGCGTTCGACGGGCATCTGCGGAAACTTTGCAGTGAAGCTGGCGTCCTTGGGAGCGAAGTCCACCCAAGGGGCTTCTTGCCAGGTGCCAAGCGTTAACAGGATGAGGAGCATGGTGTTGTCTCTGTATGGTAACAGAGAGTTGTTCAAAGCTTTGAACAACTCTGTTACTGCATACTATTTCTCGCGGCCGTGTTTGATCTTCTCCCACTTACCAATATCGAAGTGCGGATCATTATCCAGATCATGGCAGCGCATGCACATCTGAGCTACCTTGTCTTTCTCTTCCATGGAGAGCCTGACCGACTTCCGGAAAGTGGGGTTGCTCGGCTGGCCTGCATGCAAACTGCCTGGTCCATGACAATTCTCGCAGCCATTGCCAGCCAGATGAGGAGTCTTGATATCGTCTTCAAAGCCGCCTTTGTAGCCGAAGCCGGTGACATGGCACTTAACACAATCGGGATCGTACTGCCTGCCGATGAGCTTAGCAGCGCTATCCTTTTGAGGAACCTCAGCTATGGGTCGACCATATTTGATGAGATTCTCCCAGGCATGGCTGTGATTCGACGCTGACCATTGTCCATGAGCCTGCGGATGACATTCCTTGCATTTTCCTGAACCAGCGAACTGAGCATCCTTGAGCTCTGGATCGAGTTGAACGGGGTGTGAGATTCGGTTGACGTCTTTGAGGTAGTTGTTTCGATAGACTCCCCAGACGTACTCTTTCATGATTTCTCGAGACGGATTGGTCTTATTGTCAGGCAGTTCCAGTTCTTCAATGAGTTCCTCCAACCGATACTCAAGCGGCTTAGCCCGACGATAGGCGACAACCCCCAGTGCACGCCCCTTATGGCCAACCATGATGATGAGCGAGCCTGATTCGTCTTTGATTGGCAGCAACGGAGCAACTCCGTCACTCGCGTCGTTACGGCAAAGTACAACATGAAATACTTTGGGATGCGATTTTAGCAGTGCTGCCGCTTCGTCAGCTGTGCCCTGGAAGAGCAGTACTCTTACTTCAGGACCAGCAGCCATGAAGCTCGGGAGCAGTTGCTTCAACGCTTCGACTGGCTTGCTGAATTTCACATCATAGTTCTTCTTGATGCAATCCTGGATGACACTTTCACCCACGAGTCCGACATAACCCACTCGGGGTCGACCAGTGATGGTGACAGTACTCAAGCTAGCGTTGAGTCCCAGGGCTGGAACTGCATGCATGCCTGTTAATTTGCCAAGAATGCTGACATAGTCTTCGGTGCGACGTGGATCATCGGTAACCCAAGGTTTGAACATGTCCGGAAACTGTGTCTCTGGATCAAGCAGGTTAGCAGCGAGGATGATCGGTGGCTGGTAGTTCTGAGCCAGATCGAATGCGGTATCATGGCGCATGGCTAGTTCAGCAGGGCCGAGTGTCATGCCAGCGTAAGACATCGCTTTCAAGGACTTGATGGCTGTTTCGAACTTCCAGCGATTCTGGGGATTCGCTTGTTCTTTGGGAGAAAGATCCCCCAGGTCACCGGCAGAGAGGGGATAGCCATGTGCCGCAAGGCGGTTCATGAGTTCATGGCGCCGTTCCAACCCACCCAGTTGCGGACGAGAACAGCCACAAGGTTGCAGATAACCATACATCTGCCCGGTCAGGATCAGGCACAAGTCAACCGGGCCGCCAGCGAAGGGGCGGCCAGGATTGATCTTCTTCACACCAGTCAGTTGAGTTGTTGAAGATGAAGTGGAACTGCTCGGAGTGACTTCAGGGATGGCGGGTTTCTTGCTACAACTGCACACCAGCAACAGTGTGCTGAGAAGGGCCATCGACGACAAACGAAACGACATGCTGGCTCCTTCCATAGAGCTAGATGAATGCTGTATTTACTTGCGAACTTTGATCTCTGTCACGACTTCAAAGTGCAAGTTATCGCTGAAGCGATCATCATTGTGCGTAAACGTAGCACGAATACGAGACTTCTCGCCCGTTTCCTTGGGTAGCTGTTCCGTTTTCGGTTTGTACACCAGTTTGATGATTGCCGTCTTTCCAGGGGCGATCTTCCGCAAGTGATCAGTGAGGCTTAAACGCTGATCATCGATGTAGACTTCTGCACAATTACATGATTTGTTAAACAAACTCAGTTCGAGATCCGCCTTGCCTGCATTCTTGATGTTGCAACTCATGCTGCTTTCTTCATCGACAAACGATTCATTCACTTTAAAGGTGACAACGTTTGCCGACACTTCCATCTTTGCTTTTGCTGAGTCGGACTGATTTTGCTGAAACTCGACTTGAGGAAATTCCTGTTTGGTTGCAGGAGGTGGATAGGAGATGGTTTGTGCGCCGCGGTGTAGTTTGAGATACGTCAATCCCGCTGAAATCGTGATCGTTCCCAGAATGAGTGCAAGCCAGAATTTCAGCACAGCCTATCTCCACGAGTTTACTGCAGGTATCTTATGGTACTACGATTGATGAGCAATTGCTGTGCGGCAGGGCATACTATTTCGTTGGAGCTTTCATGGAAATTGTCTGCTTCACTGTGATCTTATTAGCGACCTGGACAATACTGGGACCTGATGTTGCAGTAGCAGGAATAGTGATCGTGCCTCGAGTCTGGTATTGGTGCTCTGCCTGTTCCATCTTTCCGGTTTGATTATTGAACAGAATGGTTCCAGTACGGTTATCGAGGTAGAACGTGGATTGCGAACCAGGGGCAACCATGGCTGTATTCATGGTAAACGTGCCTTGCTCCTTGCAATCGATGGCGATCTTTTCCTTGCCTTTTTCCTGGCCCTTGTACGTATAACTGAGCATGCAAGTCAGAGTGCCTGCAGGTGCCAGATTTAACTCTGATTTCTTTGTCCATTGTTGATTCAATCTGACTTCCTTCTCAGGCAAGAAGCCAAATCCTTCGTTGACGGCATTGCGCAGATCTGATTCAGGAATCAGAAAGCGTATGCGATCCATCTCTGCTGTTGGAAGGATGGCACTCAGTTTTTGCAACCATTCCTGGTATCCATCGAGACGCTGCACCTGATTGTCAGGACTTAGTGTTATTCGGAAAACTGCACCTTGTAAACGACCGTAGAGTGCAGCCATTCGCTGGCTGTCTGTTGTCTGGTTGTTGTCGTACCGGGCCGATTCAATCCTGGCTTCCAGTTCTACAAAGTTCGATTCTGTTACTTTCCTGACGGTATAACTGGTAATGGTCCTGACAACAACGATATTGGCAGCATTCTGGTTGCCTAACCTTTCCGCTTGTTCCACTCGAGTGTACGTGTCGATCCAGAACTTCTCTCCTTCCTTGAACTTCCACTCGATCTTGATTGCTTTGCCGGTTTGGGCATGCGCAGCCAATGGCAACAATACAAGCATGAACAAGGTTAAAGGTTTGCAGTACATCGCTAGGTCTCGGAACGGAAAGT
>CAYPJB010000148.1:0-9973 GCA_964410845.1 uncultured Bacteroidales bacterium
GCCCGCACTACTGGGTTGCGGCATGAGTTGCGACCCAGCGACGCATCAGTTCGACACTATAGCGGCAGATTCCATTCTTATCCGTCACTACGTCATGACGTTCCAACGCATCCAGGGCAGCGGCGAAAGCGTCGACATCAAGGCCGCTTTGCTCCCGCCAGACTGCAGCAGGCTTCTTCCACGTCAGGAGCAGTCAGTCTCACCAGGCTTCGCCCCGCAATACGATCCAGACCACGACCACCAGGATCATGCGTGATGATGCGACGAAGCTCAGTGAAGAATTGCCAATCGGTCATGTTGACACCTGCAAACCCAGCGAGGTGAAAGGCTTCCAGGAGATGGGCAATTCAGCAGTCAAGGTCATCGGTTCGTAACTGATCGGATGCTGAAACGTCAGCGACTTGGCATGCAGGGCGATGCCACTCGCAATGGTCTGTTTTGAGCCGTACCGTTCATCGCCGACGATGGGATAGCCTCGACTGGCGAGTTGCACCCGCAATTGATGGGTGCGGCCGGTCTTGGGGTGGAGTTCGACCCAACTGTGCGTTTCGTTCATCGCCCGTCGCTGGAATTCGACACGTGCCAGCTTGGCACCCGGAGTGCCGAACTTGACAGCCTGCACGGTACCGCTGAGAGTGTCCTTCCACAACCAGTTCTCCCAGACTCCCTTCTCTGGCTCGAGTTTGCCTGAGACGATTGCCCAGTATTCCTTGTTCACCTGCGATTCACGAAACTGTTCCGCCAGCCGGCCCGCTGCCTTGCTATTACGGGCATAGAGGAGCACTCCGGAGACTGGTCGATCCAGACGATGTACCACACCCAGAAAAACGTTGCCTGGTTTGTTGAACTTCTCTTTGATGTAGGCTTTGACCTGTCGATCCAGCGTTTCTTCGCCACCTTCGTACCCGGTCGTGAGATACCCCGCAGGCTTGTAGATGGCCAGGCAGTGGTTGTCTTCAAAGAGTATGTGCAGCGGCGGCAGTGGGGGTTGCATGCAGGTATCTTAGAATGATGGGTACTTTTGTGGCAGGGTTGTGCGGTACTCCCGCTCAACCCTGTGGATGTGCAAGATCATCGCGTGATCCACAGGGTTGAGTTGAGTACAACACAACCCTGCCACAACTCACTTCCACGGCTTGCTTCCACGGCTTGACACACTCAATACCCACGCCAGCACCATCACTCCCCAGCAGCCCCACGGCAACAGATCGCCATACCGGGTATAGAAACTGATCTGCTCATAGAGGGGCACGGTGCCGATCAGAATGCCTTCGCGATTCTTGGCATCGAACCAACTGTTGCTTTTGAGATCGCTGGCAGGAATCGCTCCTGAATCATTCGGGGCGACAGGTACTTTGGTGGGCAGTGCTACCAGTCGGCCCATGCCATCAATAATACAACTGACACCCATGTTCACTGCCCGCACCATCGATCGGCGGGTTTCGATGCAGCGGAAGCGGGCACTGACGAGGTGCTGTTCGTGCTCTTCCGAACCCTTGAACCAGCCATCGTTGCTGATGTTCATCCAGAAGCTGGGGTTTACTTTCAGCATGAACTCTCGACAGAGATCATGGGCGGAATCCTCATAGCAGATCAGCGATCCCAGACGGAACTTCTTCCAGACGATAGCGTTCACTGCTTCACCACACCGGATCGTGTACTCGTACGGGTAAGGCGACAGCCACTTCATGAAAGGCAGCGTCTCGGCCCAGGGGATGTATTCACCAAAGGGCAGGCACACGATCTTGTCGTAGTACCCCACTTCCTGGCCTAGGTTGTTGATGAGGATAGCTGAGTTATTGTGACGGAGGGTGTCACCTGTCAAATCCCAGCTATTGAAGCCAAAGAAGAGATCAGCTTTCCAGCGAGCGGTATGAAACTCGGCCCATTGCTGACAGTTGTCAGCCATGCGGGCGAAGGGCAGCTTGGGTTCCTTGGTCATTGCCCAGTTCGGCACCTGGTTCCCGGGCAAGCGAATCCACGAGACGGAGATGCATGTCTCGGGGGCTACGATCAGTTCAGGGTTGAATTTAGCTGCAGCATCGCCGAGCCGGAAGTAGACTTCGTCAATCTCACGCCACTTGTTTGGATCGTTCCGTAAGTCTTGAGGCTGATTTCCCTGCAGAATAGCGATGCGAGGTGTTTGAGGTCGATTGAATTGTTCCGCATCGTTTGTCAGTTGCTGCGAGCCATACCAGCAGGCGACACCAACAAAGACCACAGCAGGGACCAGTTCCCAGGTCACCGAAGCCAAGTTACGCTTCATGATGACTCGTGCCAGGGCAACATTCACCATCACCATGATGAACGAGATGCCAAACACCCCGGTGAGGTCAGCGATCTGGATGAACGTGAGCTCATCGTGCTGAGTATGGCCCAGGTAGTACCACGAGTAGCCTATCCAAATCTGCGAACGGATATATTCGAGGGCAGTCCACACGCATGCTGCTGCGATGAAGAGAGGCAGTTTCAGTCGCAGATGGACCAGCTTGGTGAAGAGGAAGAAGAAGTACCACTGCAGCGAGATGATGAGGGATAGAGCAATGTAAACAGCGATCATCGGCGTGCTGGCGAGGACGATCCAGCGGAAGGCAATCAGGCAAAAGACGAGGCCACCAAGCCAGGCGGAGAGTAGTGGACGGTGGAACCAGCGCGTATTACTCGTCCCCGGTCTCCGACCGGGGACGCACTGCCCGCCAGCCTCCGGCTGGCCACCAGCGTGAGAGTCTTTCACATTCTCGGAAGGAAGAGAGGTACCCACTTCGTCGCTGCCCGGCAGGAGCCGGGCCTTCAGTGCGTCCCCGGTCGGAGACCGGGGACGAGATATGGCAACATATTCTTGCAGTACGAACACTAGTGGAATGAGAGCCACCCAACCGAGCCAGCCCAGGTTCATCGGGAAGAAGCTGAGCCAGAGGAGCAAGCTGGAGAGCAGGCACCAACTGAAAGCAGGCAGACTCTGCATGAGATCCATCTCACGAGAAAGAATGGGGCACTAGTACTTCAATGGAACTGCCTGCAGCATACCGCACTTCGCCGATAGGGAATATGGCAAATGTCGTCGCCTGCGAGAGCGTTCGCAGGTCGCCTGAGCCTTTCCACTTCAGGGGAGTTGCCTGCCAGTGGCCTTCGAGCAGACTGAGTTTCACCGGAAAGTAGGTGGGCCGATCGGATTTGTGCTGGAACGCTTCAGTGAGCGTCGCCTGCATTACCTCTGGTATGTACGGTTCATCCCGGCCCATCAGCTTGAGTAGTGCAGGCATCACGAAGAGATGGAAGTTGACCAGCCCACTGACGGGGTTGCCGGGTAGGCCGAAGACCAACCTGGTACCCAGCGTACCAAAGAAGAGTGGCTTCCCTGGCTTGAGGGCAACCTTGTGGAAGATAGGTGTCACACCAAGTTGCTTGAGCACTTCGGGAACGAGATCGACCTTACCCGCGGAGACGCCACCAGTGATGAGGAGAACATCGTGTTTCAGACCTGCTTCGATGAGTGGCTTGAGGCTGTCGACTGTATCCCGTGCAATGCCCAGATACTCCGGCTTGGCATTGGCTAGTTGCACCAATCCAAGCAGGAGTGATGCATTCGAGTTCCGAATCTGCCCTGCTGAAAGTGGTTGCCCTGGTTCAACGAGTTCATCACCCGTGGAAAGGATAGCTACCGAGGGAGGCTGATGACATCGAACAGTCGCACGTCCGACGCTGGCCAGGATGCCAAGTTCCACCGGGCCAAGTCGCTGTCCTTGGCGAAGCACCGTTTCCCCACGCTTCATCTCGCTGCCTGCAGCCATGATGTTCTGGCGAGGCTTGATCGGCCCAGGGATAGTGACCATCTCCCCATGACGTTCCGTCACTTCATGCATCACCACGGCATCAGCCCCGGGTGGCAGCGGAGCGCCCGTCATGATGCTGGCTGCTTCCCCGCTGGGCACCACAGTCGTTGAGAACTGACCAGCTAATATCTCCTGGGTAATCTTGAGCGTCGCAGGATTGGATGTTACATCGGATGAGCGGACGGCGAAGCCATCTACCATGGCTTTATCAAATGGTGGCGAATCGATATCGCTGACGATATCTTCTGCGAGCACGTGATTGAGTTGGTAGGGCAGCCCGGTATCCCAAACTGAAATGATGGGAAATGTATTTCTAAGCACCAGTTGCTGAGCATCCGTCACCGAGAGCATCGCTACACTCCAGTGAGGAAATTCTTCAGCAACTGTGGTCCTTCCAGCGTCAGGAAGCTTTCCGGGTGGAACTGTACCCCATGCAATGGCCACTGCTTATGGCGGACACCCATGATCTCATCCTCGGCGGTCCAGGCATTGACGATGAAATCGGGATGTGACCAGGTGCTTCGTTCAATAACGAGACTATGGTAGCGGGTGGCCTGGAAGGGATTGCTGAGCCCGTGGAAGACTCCGGTGTTATCGTGGTGGATGGGAGATGTTTTCCCATGCATGATCCGCCAGTTGCGGATGACGTTGCCACCAAAGACGTGGCCTATGCACTGGTGTCCTAAACAGACACCCAGGATCGGCACCGTTGGGGCGAACCGTTCCAGAATCGCATTCGACACCCCCGCTTCCTTCGGCGTACATGGCCCCGGCGAAATGATGATCTGGCTCGGCTTCAGCTTTGCCACATCATCTGGCGTAATCTGATCGTTCCGCACCACTTTCATATCCAGTGAACGGTCGATCTCGCCCAACCGCTGGACGATGTTGTGGGTGAAGCTGTCGTAGTTATCGATGAGCAGGATCATGTGCTTATAGTAGGAAGTTGGTGGATCAGGCAGCACTGTGTCCGTCTGGGCCTGTCAGTCGCGACTTGTTTGAACGTGTTGTTCGGTAGTGTACGAGATTCCCTTCCTGGATGAAATTGCGGTGTACTTGTTGTGTTCCCCGATGCTTACGAGTACGATCAAGTACATGACTCCATTCAGGAGGGAGTAGTGATGTTACGCTCCAAACGCTTCGCTTTCACCCTGATTGAACTCATCCTGGTAGTTGCCATCATTGGTTTGCTGCTGGCACTGCTTACACCAGCAACACGGCGTATTCCTTCGCAAGAATTCAGGCCTTTGCCAACGATCGTGAATCCGGGAGAAGTGCAGGCGAATGATCACAAAACGAACCAGTCAGCTGTAGACGCAGGTACGCCTTCTCAACCGTAGTATTAACTTCAGGCATGACGTGAAGCATCAGACGCTGATCACCGTGCTTCGCTGGCTTGCCATCGTGGTGATACTACGGGTATTGTTCACGATACTGGCAAACTATCCCGATTACTTTCCGCCTCGTTTTGATTCGCTCTTTCTGGAAGGTCGTGAAGCCACCTTCACGGGTCTCTATCGTGTTGCGTTCTACCTGCATATCGTCACGAGCCCTTTCGTACTGCTCAACGGGTTGCTCTTGCTCAGTAGTTACGTGCAGCGCCATTACAGTTCTGTGCATCGTGTCATGGGGCGAATACAAGTGATGGTGCTGCTGCTTTTCGTGTTGCCCAGCAGTCTGGTGATGTCTCAACAGGCATATGCAGGCTGGCTTGCCGGGCTGAGCTTCATTGTGTTGTCGCTTGCCACTGCGACCTGTGCAATCGTCGGTGTCATTCACGCCCGTCACCGACGTTTTGCGCTGCATCGAAGGTGGATGATACGCACCTACCTGTTGATATGCTCAGCAGTTGTCTTGAGGATCATGTCTGGAGCGATGGGGCTGCTAGATCTTCCCAATCCCGAAATGGCATATGTCATCGCAGCCTGGAGTAGTTGGGTGTTTCCGCTGGCGGTATATGAGGTGATGGAGCGAAGCAGCCGAGTACCCGGATCATTCGCCATTGACATCAAGCGGTGGCAGGGTCGTGGCTGTACTCAGTCTCGACCTTGAACCTCTACAGAAACTTGTCGTCTAACCACAGGGTCGAGATGGAGGACTATCACGACCCTGCCACGGTTTCCGCATTGGGGCGTGCAACTAAATCAGAAACTCCTGCTGCCGTAGCGCCTGCATTCTCGGCAAGCCGCCGGCCCATTGGAGGTAGCTGTTGAATTCGCTGTGGTTCCAGAGGGCTTCGGTGAGGAACTGCTTATACTCTGTCGGGTCTTCTTCTTTTTTCATCCAGAGTTTGAGGTGGTCTTCGTCGGAGAAGTATTCGTAGGGCATGTTGCCTGGGTAGCTGCCGTAGGGGACTTCGCAGACAGCATCGACGCAGTAGAACGGGATGCTGGTCCGGTCGGGTTCGCGGCGGAACTCTTCGTGGGGGATCAGGCGCTCGCAGGTGATGATGAGTTTCTTCGCAGCCCGGGCGACATCGAGATCAGCGACGGTGGTCCCACGGATGCGGGCGTTGCCGAAGACATCCGCTTCGTGAACGTGGATAGCCGCCACATCAGGATAGAGTGCCGGGAGTGCCAGCAGCTTCACCCCCGTATAAGGGCAGATGACCTCAGCTGCTCCACTCTCTTTGCCGGTATCAGTGCCGAGCATGGAACGGGTAGGCAGATAGGGAACGCCCATCGCTGCAGCACGGAAGCGAACCGCGAGAGCATAGTTCGACCACTCCGCTACTTCAACCGTACCACTTTCCATCACCCGACGTGCCTGGGGAGACAGTCCTCGTGCTTCAAGGCCGACGATGTAGGCTGCATCGATCCTGGCCAGAGTCTGGCCTCGGTCGGTGAGGTTGCCTGCACAGAGGAGTTGGAAATCGTGGGTGGCAGTGTGGCCTGCGAAGGCGAGGCGTTGTTTCTTCTGACGAAGAATCTCGTGGCAGACTGCAGTGGGTATGCGATTGGTGCCGAATCCGCCAATGGCGAGATAATCGCCATCGTTCACCAATCGCTGCACAGCCTCGTGGACGGTGGTCAGCTTGCGAGTCAGACCACGAGGCTTATCCTGAAAGGTAGCGCGGGCATGATCGGGATGCGGATCGGCAAAGAGGGCGTTCACTTGCCTGCAAACTCCCGCACCAGAACCATGAAGCGGCGATCCTGGCGGATGCTTTCAAGATCACGATCTTTCCGGAGGAAGCGGAAATCGTTGTAACCCAGTTCAAAGGCTTTGCGAAGGGCGGTCAACGTCTGTTCGTGCTTGCGAAGCAGACAGTAACTGCAGGCCAGATTGTAATGGGCTACTGCATCGTTGGGACGAAGCCTGACCAGGCGACGATCAATTTCCAGACTCTCTTCGTAATGCCCTTTCCTGGTGAGCAGGTTGCCAAAGACTCGGAGGGCATCGACATAATCGGGGTAACGTTCGAGCACGTCACTGAAGAACTTGATTTCAAACTCGGTCTGTTCGGTCTCCGCTTGTCTGGTCTGTTTGGGTTTGGACGACTGATTCTGCAAGGAATTGCTGATCTCAGCCATGTGTGTCTCCGGACAATTGATGAGGCAATGATGATAGGAGAGTATACCAAGAAGAAAATCGCTGTCCAAACCAGTTTTCAACATGGCGCAGGTTTCCTGGACAGGCGTCAAAAAGTTGTTGACAGAGAAAGTTATTTGGTAGTTAGTGGAGGTGTAGAGTTCGGGCAAGTGTTGTATTGCGTTGTGGACATGGGACGATTCGTTGATCGGCCTGGCTGCACGTGAGTGATGCAGCCCTGGTAAATTTTCACTGCAACCCACGTGGGAACTACGTATACTGCTCTTCAATCAGGGGGAAATCCTGTGGAGCCTGTCTTCTTTTCCTGGGTCAGCAAACCCTATCTCGCTGCACTCTCCAAGCCTCGGATGCTGGAAGAACTTCAGTGGTTGCGCGAGCATGGCATTGATGTTCTCATCACGCTGACGGAAGAACCACCGTCCCGCCAATTCATCAACCAGGCGGGGCTCATGCTGGTGCATATTCCCATCATGGATTTCACAGCGCCCACGCAGAACGAATTCCAGGCAGCAGTGGATGCGATCCGGAAGGCCAAGGATTCAGGACTTGGGGCAGCGGTGCATTGTGCAGCAGGAATGGGACGCACCGGAACGATTCTTGCTGGCTGGTTCGTAGCGGAGGGAATGTCGTCCAGTGAGGCCATCAGGCACGTGCGCCATTTACGTCCCGGGTCGATTGAGACGACAGAACAGGAAGAAGCCATTCATCTGTTTGCACGAGAGATCAAACGGACGTGCTAGCGATGAATGTCGAGATTGCCCAGTTTCACTTATAGAAACTCTCTACATAATTCGTGTAATCGTCAGAAGAGGCTTGCATTGTCACAAGGTATATGGGAAGGTACATGCTTGAAGAAACGATGAAGCCCGAAGGCTTATCGTCAGCAGTGGAGTCCTGTGAAGGAGCTTCCTGACTCATGAAGTTCAGCTTGATAGTGGTATCCAGCACGAGTGCAGCGGGGAAAGAAATCCCCATTCGGGTACCTGAATTTGTGATTGGTCGTGATCCTGAGTGTCATTTGCGCCCAGCAAGCCCCATGATCAGCAAGAAACATTGTGCCTTCGTGATCGACGGCGAACGCGTGCTGTTCAAGGACTTTGGCAGCACCAACGGCTCATTCATCAATGAGCAGAAAGTGCAAGGCGAAGCGTACTTGAAGGATGGCGACATTATCAAGTTCGGGCCCCTGATCTTTAAAACCAAGCTTGAATCAACAGCAGCCATGGCTGCTATCCCTTCAGCCCCTACCGTGGTCCCGGCTTCTGAACGCACCGTAGCCGACGTCGATGTCTCTTCTACGAGAAAGATGGTCAGCAGTTCGACGCAATCTGGAAAAAAAGCCAGTGCTGCTGAAGATGATATCGCGGCGATGCTTTTCAACTTTGCTGATGCTCCGAGTGGGTCTATCCCTTCGGAAGACATTCCCATGGGCAGTACCATCGCTATGACGGTGGATGCAACTACTGTAGAGCAACCAGCACTTCCTCAGACTGATGAAGAACGCCGTACCGAAGAACGCAAGAAGGCTGATACCGCGCGGAAGTCCTCCAACTCCGCCAGTACTTCCAGTGCCGCTGAAGCTATCCTGCAGAAGTACATGCGCCGGCCCCGCTAACTTGCTCCTGGCATCCAACGGAGATCACTCCCCGAAGTTCCTTCGGGGTTTTTTATTGTTGCTTCGCACCATGCCTAATTGGTCACCAGCACAGTATCGTCGGCTGCGTACGAAACTACTCTCGTGGTTTCGTGCCAATCAGCGTACGCTTCCTTGGCGAACCACTCGTGATCCCTACGCCATTTGGGTCAGCGAAGTGATGCTGCAGCAGACCCAGGTCACGACAGTCATTCCATTCTTCCAGAAGTTCCTTCAGCGATTCCCCACTGTTGCAATGCTAGCTGCAGCGACGGAACAAGAAGTACTCCAGTGCTGGGAAGGGCTGGGTTATTATCGTCGAGCCAGGCATCTGCACCAGGCAGCGCAGTTTCTGATGGAACATCATCGGGGAAGCATACCCAACGACGCAGAACAAGCCGAGGAACTGCCCGGATGGGGGCGTTACACGGTGGGCGCGGTACTGAGCCAGGCTTACGATGCCAGGCTGCCGATTGTCGATGCCAACGTCGCACGCATTCTGGTGCGTCTCTTTGCCTGGCACGATGAGTTGAGCAGCAAGACTACGCAGGAATGGCTCTGGCAGCAGGCAGACAGTCTCTTACCCAGCAAACATGTTGGTGACTTTAACCAGGCCTGGATGGAATTGGGGCAGACCATCTGCACCACGGGTGAACCGAGCTGCTTGCTCTGTCCACTGCGTGATCTGTGCCAGGCTCATCGACAAGGATTAGTCAGTGAGCTACCTCGACGAAAGGCTCGCCAGGCGATTACTGCTCAACGAGAGGTAGCAATCATCCTGAGCAAAGGATCGATGGTCTTGATCTGCCAGCGAAAGGCCGATGCCAGCCGGTGGGCTTCGATGTGGGAGTTTCCGACGATCGCTTTAGCTGATGATGAAGATGCTGCATCCTGCATACAAGCGAAGAGTCGTGAGCTAGTCGGCTACATCTGTGATTCACCCATGCCGATGGGG
>CAYPJB010000149.1:0-5982 GCA_964410845.1 uncultured Bacteroidales bacterium
CAGACAAGTCTGATTCATCTGCAAGTTGTTAGGCGCGTACCAATCTTCATAAGCTCAATCGTTGGATACAGTCGATATCCCAGCATCGACGTGACTGCAGGGGAATAGTGCAGTTCGGCGACGAGGGGATTTGGGATGTACCAGTCGTTACGCAGAAATCGACTTACGTTGTTCAAATGTGCCTTTTTTGGTCTGTCCTCAACTCTTTGTTGGACAGGCAATGTACATGCTCAAGATGTCAAAGATCAGCAGATCGAAGCACTTTCGAAGCGGCTCGAAAGGTTGGAACAGCAGAATCAAAAGCTGATGCAGCTATTGGAACAGCACAAGGTGCTGCCTGTTGCATCGCCAGAAGTAATGCAGCCGCCCAGTGCTGCTCTGCAGGCGGACTCTACCAAGCGGCCTGATGCAGTCAAAGAGATCGTAGAGAAAGTGCTCAAGGATCGAGAAGAGGCCAAAAAGGCGGAGGACGAGAAGAAAAAGAAGGAAGCTGCTGAGAAAGGTTATGAAGTAGGAAGTGATACCAAACTCTCGGCGCGATTCGATCTAGCCAAGGGGTTGCGATTCGAATCGGAAAACAAAGATTTTCAAATGCACATTGGTGCACAAATGCAGTTTGATACTGTCTTTTGGGGCCAGCCTGCTGATCTGAAGGTAACGCTCCGGGTGGCAACCTTGGCGTCAGTAATCCTGGCTCAACTGGCGTAGGCAACCTCGAAGATGGCATGTTCATGCGGCGTGTTCGAACCCGCTTTGATGGCACGTTATATGAGACGTATGAATTCAACGCTGAACTTGCTATGGAACCTGTCAACCAGATACAGTTCATTGAGATGTGGGCTGGTGTCAAGGAGCTACCGTACCTGGGCACGGTGCGCATCGGGCAGCATAAAGCACCGATGGGCCTGGAATCGTACAGTTCTGATAAAGTGTTGCCATTGCTCGAACGTTCCTTGTTGTTCGATGCATTCTGGCAGGAATTCATGCCAGGCTTCTATGTCACCAATACAGCACTTGATCAACACATGACCTGGCACTTCATGTTCAGCAAGGTGGAAACATTTCAGCCCAATGATGGTGCCAGCTTTGGAGATGGTGAATTTGCCTACACAGGTCGCGTTACCTTCCTGCCTTGGTATGAAAACGAAGGCCGCTGCCTGTTGCACGTAGGTGCTTCGGCACAATGGCGTGAATCGAACATAGGCCGGCTTTCCGGGTTGCCGGGTACCTCGGTCACAGGTACTACAGTGGCTGACCAGAGTCAGATCGTCCGGTTCCGCGACAGACCGGAACTGCGTGATGCCGTCGGCAACTTCCTTGGTACCACATCACGATTTATCGATACCGGAAATATTGTGGCTGATGGCGTGGCCACTACCAGCCTGGAAATGCTCCTCTATGCCGGACCTGCCTGGTTCCAATCAGAAGCCACTCTCGCCAGTATTCCAGAAGCACGTTTCCCAGCTACCGCCGCAGGCACCAATCGGGGTACCGTGAACTACTGGGGTGCTTACTTCATGGCAGGTTACTTCCTCACTGGAGAGAACCGTGGGTACGACCGTCGCGTCGGACGCTTTACGGGCGTCGTGCCCAATGAGAACTTCTTTGCCATCCGTGATGACGATGGAGCATTCAATTACGGCCTGGGTGCATGGGAACTGGTGTATCGCTATTCCTTTGTTGATCTGAATGACAAGGGAATCAATGGTGGAATGCTGGGAGAACATACACTTGGCGTGAACTGGCATTTAACACCAACAATGAAGATGCAGTTGAACTATCTGCTCGCAGAACGGAATGTGCCTATGCCTGCACAAAGTGGAGCGGTGCAAGGATTGGGGCTGCGACTTCACTACGATTTCTAATCCACGGCACTGGCTTTCAAGGAGTTTGACATGCGATTTCTGCTTTGCTGCCTTTGTGTTGTTGGTATCAGTGCCTTGCCAGTCCATGCGCAGAATGGTGCAAGTCAAACTGCCAATACTCCAGCCGTGATAGAGTTTCTTCCAGAACAGAAACCTGGCCAGCCTGTGCCAGCCCAAGTTCATGCGACGACACCATCGACGGTCAAAGTCTGTGTCACCGAGCCTAAAAAGAATACCAAAGTCGTCTATTCTTCCATCCAGAAAGAATACTGCGTCCCGCAATGTTCGATTTTCTCCTGGTTTGGCAATCGATGTGGTTGCGAAGGTACTTGTGAAAAGAGGACCAGGAATGTCCTGGTCAAGAAAGTGGTGCCAGCTTGCGACACCACGCACTGCGTGCTCAAGGATGTACCAGTTGGCTCGTGCCTGCCATGCAGCAAGTGATATTTGGGAACGAAGTGATAAGCCTCACCTTATTCAGGTGAGGCTTATCATTTGAAGAGTTACTCAGCTTCACATGATCTTCACTACCAGCCGGGGCACATCGTTTTAGTATTATCTATGTGAGAGCCTCAATAAGGGAGAGATGTATGATGAAGCGTTTGCTGGCACTGGTGGCGGTGCTTTTCAGCATGAACACCGGAATCGCCCAGGTCAAAGTGGATCCCGCATTGCCTGACTATGTGAAATCTGCAGCAGGCGTATCCGGCTCCATCAAGAGCATCGGCTCGGACACGATGAACAACCTCATGAGCCTGTGGGCCGAGGGATATAAAAAGAACTATCCCAATGTTCGCATCGAGATTGAAGGGAAGGGTTCTGCAACTGCACCTGCAGCACTGATTCAGGGTACCGCTCAGTTTGGGCCCATGAGCCGACCGATGAAGGACAAGGAAATTGACGAGTTCAAGAAGAAGTTTGGCTACGCGCCCACCGGGCTACCCACCAGCATCGACATGCTGGCTGTCTACGTTCACAAGGATAATCCACTCGCCAGCTTGTCGTTTGAACAGATTGATGCCATCTTTTCGAAGACTCGTAAGCGCGGTGGCACCAGGGATATCGTCACCTGGGGTGATCTCGGTCTGACTGGCGAGTGGGCGAATAAGCCCATCAGCATCTACGGACGCAATGCCGCTTCGGGCACGTATGGGTACTTCAAGGAACATGCCTTGGCCAATGGTGATTTCAAGGACACCGTGAAGGAACAACCCGGTAGTTCCGCTGTAGTGCAGGCAGTGGCTGCAGATAAGTTTGCTATCGGTTATTCCGGCATCGGTTACAAGACTGCTGATGTGCGTGCCCTGGCTATCAATGCCAAGAACAACACCAAGCCAGTGGAAGCCAAGCCAGAGTTTGCACTGGATGGCACCTATCCGCTGGCTCGCGTGTTGTTTGTCTACATCAATAAGAACCCGAATCAGCCTCTAGATCCACTGCGTGCCGAATTCATCAAGTACATGCTTAGCAAGCAGGGGCAGGAAGTGGTGATTAACGATGGGTACATTCCGCTGCCGAACGAACTAGCGAAGAGCGGGCTGGAGGGGGCTGGGCTGGCGAAGTAATCGCAATTAAACAATTGATGACATCTTGCCCTTTGAGTTTTCAAAGGGCATCGTTCTTATGTGTGACTAGTCTGCTCACAAGCCCCTCCTTCACCCGTGGCCATTCATGTTCCAGAATGCTGAAGATCACCGTATCCCGCCGGCGGCCGGTCTGGGTGTAGCGATGACTACGCAGGATGCCTTCCTGGGTGGCTCCGATTTTCAGCACGGCATTTCTTGAATGGGCATTGATGGCATCGACGCAGAACTCGACTCGCTTGATGCCTAGCGTTTCGAAGGCGTGTTGCATCAACAGTAGTTTGCATTCCGGGTTTACCGTGGTGCCATGGTATTGACGTTGATACCAGGTCGAGCCGATCTCCAGGCGGTCTTCGGGTAGTGCCACGTTCATCAAGCTGGTGCTGCCGATGATGGAGTTCGATGATTGCAGGATGACGACGAAGGGCAGGGCAGTTCCGGCGAGCAATACTTTTTGATGATCCTGCCACCAGCCATCGAAGTGTTCGGCGTGGCCCTGGCGGACGGTGATCGTCCACAGGCTCGGGTCATTCGCGGCAGCTTGTAGTTCGGTGCGATGCCTATCAGCGTGCGGTTCGAGTCGAATATAGTTCCCTTCGAGGATGACAGGCTCCAGGGTTTTCATTTTCGTCTCCAGAACCGGGCTTATAGAATAATCCTGTTGGTTGTGATGGGTAATTTTATGTTGACGCCTTTACAAGTAGCTCATTCACCGGAAGAAAAGTTTCGGGAATACCTCGCCAGCCGGGCCACGCCGCAGCGGTTCACGACGGCCCAGCGGGATTTGATTCGTTATATTTTCAAGCAGCATCAGCACTTCGATGCGGAAGAACTCTGCAATATCGCAGCCCGGGAAGGTCTGCAAGCCAGCCGAGCTACAATTTATCGCACGTTGACTAAACTCGTGGAAGCGGGTCTGCTTCGACGCGTACCGCTGGGCGAACGGGTGGTATACGATCATGACTATGGCTACCCGCAGCACACGCACCTGCACTGCACACTCTGCAACAAGATGATCGAAGTGACATCCCCTGAACTGGATAACCTCGTTCCCCAACTGGCAGGTAAGAAGCACTTCCATGTAACGAGCTACAACCTGGTGGTGCGTGGCACCTGTTATGATTGCAACCGAGCAAGGACGATGAAGCGGCGGCTGGATTTGATATAGAGCAAGTTGTTAATTGTTCGTTGTTGGTGAAAGACGCAACGATAGTTGAGAGTTTGGTGAGAAGGCCTTGTTGCTGGTTGCTTCTAACCAGATGATAACGGTATACTGCGACGGTTGACTGGTGGTGCCTTCCCACTACTCATTCTCAACTCCTACTAACAACCAACAACGAACAACTAATTTATGAGCATCATCAGCCCAGCCCCTTCCAGTCATGATGTTGCAGCTGTGGAACAGTTGCGGGCGGCGTATCAGGCGCTGCGGACGGAGGTCGGGAAAGTCATCATCGGCCAGGATGATGTGGTAGAGCAGGTGCTCCTCGCTATCTTCTGCCGAGGGCACGCGGTGCTTGTCGGTGTGCCTGGGCTGGCGAAGACTCTTCTCGTTAGCACCTTGTCACAAGTACTTGATCTGCAATTCAAACGCATCCAGTTCACACCGGATTTGATGCCTAGCGATATCACTGGTACCGAAGTAATCCAGGACGACCCAACGACCAGGCAGCGGTTCTTCAAATTCCTGCCCGGGCCATTATTCACTAACCTGGTGTTGGCTGACGAAATCAACCGTACTCCACCAAAGACGCAGGCGGCGCTGCTCGAAGCCATGCAGGAACGGAAAGTCTCGATCGGCGGACATGATCACATACTTCCTAACCCCTTCTTCGTGCTGGCTACACAGAACCCGATTGAGCAGGAAGGCACTTACCCGTTGCCTGAAGCCCAACTGGATCGCTTCCTCTTTATGATTCAAGTGGGCTATCCCACTGCTGATGAGGAAGACAAGATCATGCGGCAGGGTACAGCCGAGCAGGCACCTCAGATATCCAAGGTGTTGAAGTCAGAAGAAATTCTGACGCTGCAAAGCCTGGTGCGACGGGTGCCAGTAGCAGACCAGGTCTTTCAGTACGCCAAGAAGTTGGTGCGGATGACTCGGCCCACTACGCCTGAAGCAAATGAGTACACGAACAAGTGGCTGCTCTGGGGGGCAGGGCCACGTGCTTCGATGAACCTGATCCTGGCTGCAAAGGCACGGGCTATTCTGAAGGGCCAGTTCCACGTCACTCCCGATGATGTAGCAGCGATGGCGATACCGATTCTGCGACATCGCCTGGTGCCCACGTTCGCTGCCCAGAGTGAGAACATCACCACCGATGTGATTGTAAAGAAACTCATTGAATCGGTGCCCAAGCTCTAATGGCTTTACCACTCCCACTCGATGCCATCGCACGCGCTGAGGCCTTGGGCCTTCAGGCACGGGCCATCGTCGAAGGTCTGCGGATTGGCGACCATCGCAGCCCGTACCGGGGGTTCTCGGTGGAGTTCGTCCAGCATCGCGAGTACGTGCCTGGCGACGATCTTCGCCA
>CAYPJB010000149.1:6082-9936 GCA_964410845.1 uncultured Bacteroidales bacterium
GTGCTGCACGTGCTGCATCCCGATGAGGTGAACTTCCCCTTTGAAGGGCATGTACGGTTCGATGGCATGGAGGAGGCGACGAAGTATCTGACTCGTCCCCAACTACTGCGATCAGCGTATCGGAAAGCGTTTCAAAACTACCAGGCTGAGCTTCGCCGTGGGGCGGAGGCACAAAAGGTGGATTACATTGAGTGCCTGACGAATGAGCCTTTGGCGCATGTCGTCGGGCAGTGGCTGGCGAAGCGGTTACGGTTCAGGCGGATGTAAGGCGTAAAAGGATACTGCATGTCGTTTCTGTCTGCATCCTGGCTCACGACGGCCCTGATTGGGCTCGGGGCGCTCACGCTTCCGGTGATCATCCACTACTTGTTTCGCAGCAGGTTTCGAGTGGTCGATTGGGCGGCGATGGAGTTCCTTCGGAAGAGTCTCGAAGAAGCGACTCGCAAGATCAAGTTCCGTGAACTGTTGTTGTTGCTACTTCGGATGGCACTGCTGGGGTTACTGGCTTTCGCCTTGATGCGGCCATCCGCGCAGCAAACGAAGGGTTCTGCAGATACGCCTGTTGATGCAGTGTTCATCATGGATGTCTCAGGTTCGATGGCTGTCCGCGATGGTGAACAGACACGTTTGCAGTCAGTGAAAGCTGCGGCGCTCCAAGTGCTGAGTACACTGCCTGGACAATCGACGATTCATATCGTACAGACTGGGCAGCATCCACAAGACCTGGGGCCTGCATCGCCCACGAATCGCGATCAGGCACGATTCATCATCGAAAGCATGGAGCAAAGTCACGAGAGTGCCCATCTGGTGCGGTCGCTCGAACTGGCCAGCGAATTGCTGACGCGGAGTTCGTTTGCCAACAAGGAAGTCTACCTCTTCAGCGACATGCAACGGAGTGAATGGAACACCGGCAGCGATCTGACTACCGCCTGGGCCACGCTGCAACAGCAAGGACAAGTGATTCTGGTACAGTCGCCGCAGGTGGCACAGCCGACGAATGCGACGTTGCTGCAACTGCGAGCCGAGACAGCGATGCCTTTGCCCGGAGATCGGGTCCCCTTCTTTCTGGAAGTGCGGAACGCGGGAGCTACTCCGCTTCAAGGGTTGACGGTTACACTTTACGCTGGTGAAGGCGACCGTGATGCAGAGGTACAGACTGTGCCCCCGCTGAAACCAGGCGAGACGACTTCGCTCACCATGACAACAAGGCTCGATCAGCGGGGCGTAAACATCGTTACTGCAGAACTGCAAGGCGATGAATTTCTGCTCGACAATCGCTTGCAGATCGTGGTGGAGACGAGAGAGAAGCTTCGTATCCTGATTGTTGATGGTCAGCCGAATGCGGCTGATCCTGCGAAGTCTGCCAGCTTCTTCCTCGGGCATGCACTCAAGTCGCTGCGGGCTCAGGTGGACAAGACGCAAGCTTCGCCGGTCGAGATACAGGTGATTGCAGCAGGTGATGCAGTGCCTGCGGACCTGGCTTCGGTGGATGTCTGTTTCCTCGTCGGTATGGGAAAGGCTGGCAAACTTACTTCGGACTTGGTCAACCGCCTGAGCACCTTTGTGCAACAGGGGGGAGGTCTGATTGCCTTCGCCAGCAGCGATATTCCCCAGGCAGGGCTGGAACCACTTGCAAAGATGTTACCTGCGACCAAAGCGAACATCTTCACTGTTGAACCTGCATCACCCCGCCGGTTCGATGGCAACAGTATCCCTACGGGTAGTTTTCTTTCATCGTTTCGCCATCCGCCACTCGATCGACTGATGCAGACCGAGACGACGGTGGGATATACCTGGAGCGACATCCAGCCCGATGCACTGGTGAGCCTGCGTTTCGATGAAGGTAGTCCGGCACTCGTTTCACGCACCGAAGGACTGGGTACCATTATCCTCGTGGGCATACGAGCTGATCTGCAAGGGACCGATGTACCCTTGAGGCCTGGGTTTGTGCCATGGGTGCAATCGATGGTCGGGCAGGTGATCAGTCAACAGGCAGGGAAGAAGAACATTCTTGCAGGTGAGCCCTACTCATGGTCGCCCAATCTCGAACAAGCCAAGCAGCGTTTCATGCTGGTGCCTCCCACGGGGTTGGTTCGCCATCCTCTGGGCACGCCACAAGCACGTGATAATAAGCTGACACTGGGCACGACGCTGACACAGCAAGCAGGCGTCTACCGTATCGTTCCCGAATCGACTCAGGTGGAAGAGACGGGACAGGATTTGGCTCAATCCGATACATTTTCCGTGGCCCCACAGCCTGGAGAGACCGCCAGTCTATCAACGTTGACTGAAGAAGAGTTGAAGGAAAAGTTTAGCACTGTACCAGTGTTGTTGAAGACGACAGCACTCGATGCAGGGAATTCACTACGTTCACGCATCCAACACGAATGGACGGCGAACCTGTGGTGGCTCTTGCTCGTGATGTGCCTGGGTGAGTTGGCGTTCAGCTGGTGGTGCAACCGGGAAGTGTAGTGGACGTCCAACGCTAATTTGGCATGCATGATGGGTGCCATCGTTTCGCTGTACTCAGTGTAACGATGCTAAGTCAGCGTGACAGAAAAGGCTTGGTCATCCAGTAGGGCACGCTGTGCGTGCCTCAACTGGAATAGTGCTCGTCACTTATCGGAAGTTAATATCCAGCGGAATCTTATCGTAGAGAGGCATGCACTGAGCGCCCTACTTGATATCATCCAGTGGCGAACCATCGAGCAGCGCATCGCAGTCGACCAGCTTCGCACCGTTCTCGGTACACACGGCAAACTGTCCGTAGTGGTAAAACTTGAGGCCACTGGCAGGATACATGCTGACGCCTGCATACTCGCCTGCTTTGTTGAGCACATAGAACTTCACATTGAAGTTCGGCAGCCCACGTTTGTTCTTCAGCCGCTTCTCCGTGGTGGCAGCTTTGATACGTCGCAGGGCAGCCATGCCCGCATCTTTGGGGGAGCGACCTCGACGGAGTTCTTCGACGACTAGGAACGAGCTGAGGTTGAAGAGATTCGCTTCGCCTCGACCCGTGGAACCAGCTGCACCAACTTCATTATCGACATAAAGACCAGCTCCGAGGATAGGGGAATCGCCCAGGCGGCCAGGGATCTTCCAGGCCAAACCGCTGGTGGTGGTGACGCCGGCGAGGTCGCCCTTGCTGTTGATTCCATTACAGTTGATGGTGCCAAACAGATGTTCGTACTTGAGCAAACCTTCCCGGCACATCTGGATGGCTGCTTTCATCCCTGCCTCGGCACGTTTGCCTGGATCGGGATAGTGATCTGCATCGGTACGCCGCTTCCATTCGAGCCATTGCTTGCGGGAGTTCGGGGTGTTGAGGTCGTCTTCAATCTTGAACCCCATCTGCCTGGCAAAGGCTTGGGCATCCTTGCCCACAATGAGATGATGATCAGTGTGTTCCATCACAGCCTTGGCTACCAGTGAAGGCGTTCGTACACCTTCGAGGCATGCCACCGCTCCGGCCCGACGAGTGGGGCCATGCATTACGCTGGCATCGAGTTGGACGACGCCGTTGGCATTAGGCAAGCCGCCGTAGCCGACGCTATCGTCTTCGGCATCGAGTTCGCAGATGTTGACGCCAGCAATGAGGGCATCCAGTACATCGCTGCCTTTGGTGATGAGCTCGAAAGCCTTTTCGACACAGGTCTGCTTGCCCCCATTCTTATATTGATGGCCATTGTCAGCGCTGATGACAACAGGCTTCACTTCGCTGGGGATGTAAACCAGCGGAGCAGCTTGCACCGCACTGGCAACCAGAGTGGAAGCAGCAGCAGTGGTGGTGAAAAACTGACGACGTGAAACCTTCGATGGCATGGGTAACTCCTGGGAACATGCCCAGTGTAACG
>CAYPJB010000150.1:0-9911 GCA_964410845.1 uncultured Bacteroidales bacterium
CAAAGGCGAATCGCGAGGTTAATTCGATGGCTCCGTAGCCACCGCGAGCCTCGGTCTTATCACGAAGCACGGGACGCAGCACTTTGACCTGGTCAAAAGCACCACGCGTGCGGTCGTAGCCACGATGTTCACCCGTCAGGAAATAGCTGGCATCAAAGTAACAGCCGTGTAGAAAAACGTTCCCGGCGTTGGGCTGCTGGATGGTCGTCGCGAACCATTCTGATTGCAGCGACAACGGGCCGTTGACCCATCCCGCCTGCAGATTAAATAACTGCTGGCCATCAGCAGGTATAATCACAGCTGGCAGAAACGGTGATGCAGGGTTATCGGAAACCGTAAGCAGGTTAGAAGTTCGACCTGGATCAAAAATCACTTTTCCATCTCTCGGCGATCGCAGCGAGATGGCTGCTCCCAGATGCAACACGCGAAAGGTATCGTCGTTGGGATCGTAAATCGGCAACGTGGTGATTCTGCTCGTTACCGCCCAGCAATCCTGGTCTCCCTCACTCTGTCCACCGTTGGTCGTTCCATCCCGGAAAACACCCAGGACAAACGTCATGCGTTCATCATCAGGCCACCAGTAGCCAGCGATGCCCCAGTTGCGTGTCGGGTCTAACTCATTGAGCGGAGAACGTTCCATGAAGGTCATGAAATTGGTGCTGGTGTTGCCTTCCAGGCTGAACGGTTCACGAAAGTTACCGACGCGGATCTCGCGTACTGCAGGGAACATTGTCAGGCCGATGAAGACATCACGCAAACGTGGTGTGCCGCCTGCCAGTTCCACTTCCGAAACCCAGCGGGCTGCATCACCAATGGTCCCCTGGGCTCCCAGACGCATGCGGCGAAAACCATAGCCATTCTGCAAATCACCGATGATCTCTTTGCTCTCAGCGGATTGAACAGCGAAGATGGCATCCGTTTCGATCCGACCACGCATGCTGACTGTTGGTTTGAGCCATTCTTCCACGGGATTCGGTGGCGGAGCAGGTTGGAACAGCCTCAGCCGAGGTTGTTCCATGACAGGGCTGCTGACGACAGGAGCTTCGTTGAAGAAATTCTCACGATGGTCTGCTGCAAAGTTCGTCGGGCGAGCAGGCAAATCCTGCCCCATCACCTGACTTCCCAGCAGGGCAACGATGACCAGGCACCAGAGATGCACGCTTTTCATGTCAAAATAAGGGCCTGGAAACAGCTGACGAGATAATGTTCAGTGCCCCATAACACATGTGTATGGTGTGTCAAGGCGGGGTACTTTGCCATAACACTCCTCAAATAGCAAACCTGGCAAAGTAGGTAAGATACTCTCGAATTAATCGTTGTTTGTTGAGAAACCCTTGCGGAATACCCGATACCATTCAAGTTGACGATGCAGCACGTCGGGGACAGTTTGTGCCTTTTAGTGTTCGCTTACATCAGTTGGTGGGATTTCTGCTGGCCGCTGGTGCTCTGTGCCTGGCAGGGTGTACCTCGTTCGAATCGCATGCCCCGATCTACTCGCCTTCATCCACTATCCTGTTGCCTGAATTGACCAGTCGTCCGGCTACGGTCGAAGTGCAATCGGATTCAGAAGGCAATCAGCAGGCACGACACACGCCACAAGCCATGAACCTCCCCAGTGTGCCTGCTGCCTCGACGGCTGGCAAACCCCTGCCTATCTCCCTGCCGACTGCACTGGAGTTAACGCAGGCCAGCCCGCTCGACATCCAGATTGCTGAAGAACGCATTCGCGCTTCAGCGGCTCAGTATGATCGTGCTCGGGTACTCTGGATGCCCAACATCAATTCCGGCGTCGACTACTTCCGCCATGATGGCCAGATTCAGGACATTGTCGGCAAGGTGTTTCATACCAGTCGATCGTCTTTGCTGCTCGGCGCAGGGCCGCAAGCGGTGGTATCCCTGTCTGATGCTTATTATGCACCACTAGCAGCACGCCAGCAGTTGACAGGTGCTGATGCCAGCGCCCAGACCGTTCGAAACGATACGGCACTGTCGGTAGCGTTGGCTTACTTCAATGTTCAGCAGGCTCGTGGCGAAGTCGCAGGATCGGTGGAATCGCTTCGCCGTGCCGAAGACCTGGTGGCCAGAACCACGAAGCTGGCGCCCGACTTGACACCCGATGTCGAGATCAATCGAGCGAAGACCGAAGCAGCCCGCCGCCGCCAGGCCGTGGAAGTTGCTTACGAGAAGTGGCAGGTAGCCAGTGCCGATCTCACTCGGCTGCTCCGGCTGGAAGCTGGCACCGTGGTTGAACCCAGCGAAGAACCTTCCTTGACAGTCAACCTCATCGATATGAACACACCAATCGAAGAGATGATCTCCCTGGGCCTCACCTATCGACCTGAACTGGCAGCACAACAAGCCCTGGTGCAGGCGGCCTTGGTGCGGATCCGACAGGAGAAGAACAGGCCTTATCTGCCAGTTGTCGGCGTACGCGGAGTCGGTTCCAATACCCCCGGGCTGGCAGGTGGCTACTTCGGTGGTGGCATCAACGATGACATGCAGGACTTCAACGCACGATTCAGCTTGAACCTCCAGGCGGTCTGGGAGTTTCAGAATCTGGGCTTCGGCAACAATGCCCTGGTGCGTGAACGGGAAGCGGATCAACGTCGTGCCCTCCTGGAACTGCAGCGTACACAGGAGTTGATCATGGCTGAGATCGTTCAGGCACATGCACAACTGAGTCGAGCCACCAGGCGACTCAAGTTCGCGGAAGAAGGCGTCGAGAATGCCGTGGCTACGGCGGAAAAGAATCTGGAAGGACTGGGACAGACGAAACGTCTCGGAGAACAATTGGTGCTGGTGTTCCGACCCCAGGAAGCTGTTGCCTCAGTGACTGCACTCGATCAGTCGTACCGTGACTATTACCAGGCAGTGGCAGATCATAACCGGGCGCAGTTCCGTCTGTATCGTGCCCTGGGCCATCCCGGTCAGGCAATCACTCAGCCATCGCAAGCGGTAACAGTTTCCCCGGTGCCTGAGAAAACCAACCCGGTGGAACCCGCTCGACCCCAGAGCAAGGTCGAACGCTTCGGCGCATCAGGCCTATTAGGAAATTCATGTAATTAACCTGTGCCTCGCTGGGCAGGCGTGGTTAAATAACGACGTTCAGGTCAGTGTTCGTAAGGATCGTTTGTGAACCCCATTACGTCAGCACTTCGTCGTCCGATTACCGTCATGGTGCTGGTAGCAGCAGTCGTCTTTGCCGGCGTGCTGGCCTACAGCCGCATGAAGGTGGACATCTTCCCGGCCCTCAATCTGCCCGTGATCTACGTGTGCCAGCCCTATGGCGGCATGGACCCGCAGCAGATGGAAGGCCTGATTGCCAACTACTACGAATATCACTTCCTTTACATCAATGGCATTCACCACGTTGAATCCAAGAACGTTCAGGGCGTGTCACTGATGAAGCTGTTCTTTCATCCCGACACGGACATGGCCCAGGCAATGGGGGAAACGGTTGGCTACGTCAATCGCAGCCGAGCCTTCATGCCACCGGGTACGGTGAATCCCTTCATCATGCGGTTCGATACGGGATCGGTACCCGTGGGTTATCTCGTCATGTCGAGCGAGACCAAGACGATCGGCCAGATTCAGGATCAGGCCTTGTTCAAGGTGCGCCCGATGTTTGCTGCCATCGAAGGTGTGTCCGCTCCTCCTCCGTTCGGTGGCAGTCAGCGAACGGTAGTGATTCGAGCGGATCCGGATCGCTTGCGGGCTTACGGTGTCTCGGCGGATGATGTGGTAAAGAAACTGACCGAAGGCAACACGATTGCCCCCTCAGGGCAGATTCGCATCCAGGAACGCATGCCCCTGGTGCCGACCAATGCCATGGTGGTGCAGCCAGCGGAGCTGGGGGCTATCGAAGTCAAACAGGGTGTTTACATTCGTGATGTGGTCCGTCGTGATCCGGTCACCGACAAACCTCTCATCGAAGACGCCAGCGATGTACCTACCGGCTATGCATTGGTGAATGGCAAACGAGCCGTTTACATTCTGGTGACTAAACGAGCCAATGCTTCCACGCTGAGTGTCGTCCAGAATGTAAAAGCCAACCTGCCTAAGATGCAGGCAGAACTTCCTGACGACATCAGGGTCAGCTTCGAGTTTGATCAGTCGCCTTACGTCACCAACTCCATGAAGGGAGTAGCCATCGAGGGAACCTTGGCTGCTGGCCTGGTGGGTCTCATGGTGCTGCTCTTCCTGCGTGACTGGCGCAGTGTTGTCGTTGTCGTCTTGAACATCCCCTTTGCGTTGATCGGTGCTCTGGTGGTCCTCTGGCTTTGTGGGCAGACCATCAACCTGATGACCTTGGGTGGCCTGGCATTAGCGGTTGGCATTCTGGTCGATGAAGCAACTGTGGCTGTGGAAAACGTCCATGTTCAGATGGAGCGCACCCCCTCGGTTGCACTTGCCGCCTGGAGAGGCGTGACGGAAACCGCCGTACCACGACTCCTGGCCATGCTCTGTATCCTGGCGGTCTTCATCCCTGCCTTCATGATGGAAGGGGCCGCCCGGGGCTTGTTCCTGCCCCTGTCGCTGGCTGTCGGCTTTGCGATGATCGTCAGCTACATCCTCTCCAGTACCTTTGTCCCCGTGCTGTGTGCCTGGCTGCTGAAGAACAAGACGCATGCTGCCCAGGCAAGCAAGCGTACTGGTCTCTACCCGGGGTTGCTCCAAGGCCTGTCAGCCACCCGCTGGATCCTCGTTCCCGCTTACCTCGTTGGTGCAGCAGCGGTGGTTTATCTGATCGGCAGCAGATTAGGCCTCGAGATCTTTCCCCAGGTTGATGCTGGTCAATTTCAGTTAAGGCTACGGGCACCAACGGGGACGCGCATCGAACAAACGGAAGCCATCACTCAGGAAGCTCTTCGGTATATTGGCGACGAAGTAAAAACGGCAGGAGGCGAGGTAGCCATCACGCTTGGCTTCGTGGGCGTGGTCCCGTCCAGCTATCCCATCAACAGTGTTTACCTCTGGATGGGTGGCCCCCATGAATCGGCGATCCGCATTTCGTTGAAGAAAGGCCCGGTTCGTGTGGATGAGCTCAAGAGCGTACTGCGGGTCAAGCTGCCCACGCACCTGGCCACCTGGACAGCCAACAAATGGAAGAACGAAGGTGTTACTCCAGAAGTAGCAGAAAGGCGAGCGAAGGAAATCAAGCTCTCCTTTGAACCAGCTGACATCGTCAATGAAATCATGAGCTTTGGTTCGCCGACACCTGTCGAGCTGCAGATCTCCGGTTCCAATCTGGCTGCCAATCGCGGGTTTGCAGAAAAGCTGCGTGCCGAGCTGGGCACGATCACGGCACTGAAAGATCTGCAGTATGCCCAGCCTCTCGATTACCCCACGGTGGAAGTGATCGTGGATCGCGAGAAACTCGCCGCCAGTGGCGGGACAGCCGCCGATGTGGCACGTGCGGTGACGCCCTTTACCTCTTCCAGCCGGTTCATGGTTCCCAACTACTGGCGTGACCCTGCTTCCGGCGTGGGATACCAGGTGCAGGTCGAGGTGCCGTTCATTCTGGTGAATTCCTCCAAAGACCTGGAAGTGATTCCGGTGCTCACCCGTGGAACCGACAAGGTGCTGGTGCGTGACATCGGCACCGTCAAGGAAAGCACCATGCCCGGGGAACTGGATCGTTACAACATGAAACGTCTGGTCAGCCTGACTGCCAACATTCAGGGTGCCGATCTGGGTAAGGTTGCAGAGCAGGTGGCAGACGCCATCAAGAGGGCAGGGGACGCACCGAAAGGTGTTACCGTTGACATTCGTGGGCAGATTACTCCCTTCCATGAAATCTTCCGCGGCCTGGTGTTCGGACTCATGGTCGCGGTCATCGTGATTGCACTGCTGCTGACAGCTTACTTCCAATCGTTCCGATTAGCGCTCGTCTCGGTTTCGACAGTTCCTGCAGTACTGGCGGGTGTTGCTGCTGCACTGTTCCTCACCAGCTCTACATTGAATCTGCAGTCGTTCATGGGAGCGATCATGGCAGTCGGGGTGGCCACGGCCAATGCCATCCTGCTGGTCACGTTTGCAGAACGTTCCCGTATCGGCGGGATGACCGCCAGGGAAGCTGGCATCGAGGGAGCACGAACGCGAGTTCGCCCTATTCTGATGACCAGTTGTGCCATGATCGCCGGTATGATTCCCATGGCCCTGGGACTCGGCGAAGGGGGAGACCAGACAGCACCGCTGGGACGGGCAGTCATCGGTGGCCTGGCATCAGCCACCCTGACAACTCTCCTGATCCTGCCTGCCATCTTCGCGCTGGTAATGGCTGAGGCTGACAGGAAGTCTCCATCGCTCGATCCCTTTGATCCGGGCAGTCGATGTCATGTTCCCGACCAGGCTACGCCACCAGAGGTTCATCATGCCCATGCTTAATGTCTTTCGGTGGACCGGGGTAGTGGTCTTCTCGCTGAGTCTTGGCTGCAATCCCGCCCACAACAGTGCCAGCAAGGCGCCGTCAGCCAGCGTGGCTGCTCTCAGCATCGTCAAGCCTGAGAAGAAAGTGGTGACACGCAAAGTCGAACAGCCTGGCACCGTGCAGGCTTCGGAAGAAACGGTCCTGTATCCGAAGATTGCAGGCTTCGTCAGCGTGTTTGCAGTAGACCCCAACCAACCCCCATCGGACGTTGCCAACAGGATGATTGACATCGGGTCAAAGGTGAAGAAGGATCAGATCCTGGCCGAACTCTCCGTACCGGAGCTGGATGAAGAGTTCAAACAGAAGGAAGCGGTCGTCAAGCAACTGGAAGCGGAAGTGGTTCAGTCCCGGAAGGCACTGGCTGCAGCTGCTGCCGGCGTGGTGGCCTCTCAGGCGAAGGTGACCGAAGCGAGGGCGGGCCTCACTCGTGCCCAGGCTATCTATGAACGCTGGCAATCGGAGGTGGACCGGGTGAATCGGCTGGTGAAAAGTGGTGTGATCGACACCCAGACCAGGGATGAAACGTTGAACCAGTTCAAAGGCGCTGAAGCGGGCCGTCACGAAGCCGATGCCAAGGTGGCCTCTGCCGATGCAGCAGTCCTGAAAGCCCAGGCCGACCATGACAAGGCCATGGCCGACGTGACAGCTACCGAAGCGAAAGCAGACGTCGCCAAGGCGGATGTTCGCCGCATCAACGCCCTTCGCAACTACACCCGCATCAAGGCGCCGTTTGATGGTGTCATCACACACCGGGCAGCGAACACGGGAGATTTCCTGACGGCTGACGGCAAGCATAGCCTGTTTACCGTGGCACGCATGGACCCGGTTCGTGTAGTGATCAATGTCCCGGAAGCTGACAGTGGCCTCATCACCATAGGGCAGGAAGTACAGATCACGATTCAAACAATAGCTGGGCCGGCATTGCTGGGAAAGGTAGCCCGCACGTCGTGGTCTCTCGAACCTGGTTCACGCACGCTGCGAGTGGAAGCGGACTTGCCCAACGCGGAAAACCGGCTTCGTCCAGGCATGTATGTCTATGCTCGCCTGGGGGCTGCACTGCCAAGCGACTGGTCCTTACCCGCTGCAGCCATTGCGAAGATCAATGAGGAACCGGTAGCCTACCTGGCCGAGAATGGCAAAGCAGTTCGCGTCTCGGTGCAATTACTGCGAGGCGATGGACAAATCACCCAGATACGCAGTTATAAACGAGGCAGCAGCAACTGGGTGGCCATCACTGGTAGCGAATCCTTTGTCGCACCCGCAGTTGCACTCAGTGATGGCCAGGCTGTACCACAGTGATACTCTCAGTGTTTCGGTTCCCCCTACTCACCCTTGATGGGGAATGAACTTATACCACGGTTCCGAATAATGCTCCGACACCTGCGGTTAATGCCATGGCAAGCCCTCCCCAGAAAGTGAGACGAATAACACTTCGCAGGATGTTCGCGCCGCCCGTATACGCTGCCAGTGCCCCCAGGCCAGCCAGGAATACCAGTGAGCTGACAGCAACAATGATGGCCAGATGTGCCGCTGGAGAGATGAGTACAATCAGGATGGGCAAAACTGCACCCACGGTGAATGCTCCTGCGGAGGCAAATGCTGCCTGCACAGGCCTGGCACTGAGTGATTCAGAGATCCCCAGTTCATCCCGGGCGTGTGCTTCCAGTGCATTGTGTGCTGTCAACTGCTGGGCCACCTGCTCAGCCAGTGAAGGCTCTAGTCCGCGCTTGACGTAGATGCCTGTGAGTTCCTTCAGTTCAGCTGCGCTATCGGTTGCCAATTCTTTGGTTTCACGGGCCATGTCAGCCTGTTCGGTATCCGCCTGGGAACTTACCGAAACATACTCTCCTGCCGCCATCGACATCGCCCCTGCTACCAGCCCGGCTACACCAGCTACCAGGATATCGTGGCTGGTGGCATGGGAAGCAGCTACACCGACAATCAGGCTGGCAGTCGAGACGATGCCATCATTGGCGCCCAGAACGGCTGCCCGCAGCCAGCCAACCCGGTCTGTTCGATGTCTTTCCAGATGTCGCATCCGTAATTCCTCATTGAGTGTTGGAAAAGGAAATGAACAATTGTTTGAGTATTTATCAATGGGTTGAGTTACTGAGTACCTGCTCAGCATCCAGTCAGAACTGGATCCTATCTCTCCTTTCCCCGGTCAGGAACGGGGAATTGTTCAGTTTGAGTTAAAAACGCTTACAAGCAGTCTCGACTGCTTGTTGATTCATTATCCAGCATGATTACCGAAGTATACCATGGATGTTCAACACAGCAGTTCTGCATTCTCTACTTTGGCTGGACGCTTCTCATTCCCTTGTTGCTGGCGATCCTGCTGCCATTTGTGCTCACGCCGTTCGTCTCGATGCCTCCTCGTGGC
This sequence comes from uncultured Bacteroidales bacterium, assembly GCA_964410845.1. GTDB lineage: Bacteria > Planctomycetota > Planctomycetia > Gemmatales > HRBIN36 > JAEUIE01. The sequence goes on from CAYPJB010000150.1 coordinate 8,814, forward strand.
ACCGGCCAACCCCGCATGCGCTGCAAAAGGCTCCGCTCCATGTTCCCTGAACTTCCCATTATCATGGCTCACTGGGGTGGCGAAGCCGACGCCGAAGGGGACGCGAGCCCCATGCTCGAAGCCGGCGCCACCAAAGTGACCTGGACGCTACAGCAGACTTCCGATGCCGTAGTGTCTTTGCTGCGAGTAGCGACGCATCAGCAGGAAGATGCCCAGGCCCAGCTAAAGAACCACTGACAGATACTCTCCAAAAATACAAGAGTGATCTTGCTCTAAAGGTAGGCGGCTTCGGCTGGTGAGGTCAGGGGGCGCTACGCGATTCACCAGCCGGGAAGATTGAATGATAGTTCAAGTTCGAGTGATTAACTCGAAGCCTGTGATGCGAGTGCGATAGACTTGATACACTGCATCAACGATTTCCAGCACATCACTTTTTCCAGTATTCCCATTAAGCGATGAGATATTGCCAATCGAGCCAAGTACGCGAAGCACATCGTTACCATCACCTAAATCGACTCCAAGATTCAATCCGTTCCAATTGCCATTGAGATTGACCTGATCGTCACGTCGACCAGTATCGATATTCACATTGCCTGCAATCTTTCCCACACCGTCCAGGCTGGAAAAGGCAACCGTATCATTGCCATCAGCGGTCTGCACAGTGATATCCAGATTGCGGGCATTCGTCAAACGGTCGGCGATGCCGACGTTGTCGGTACTTCGATTACCATTAATCACAAGGCCCGTGATCAGGTCCTGTCCGCCCATGATGGTGGCTGAGCGATTTCCAGCGATGCCGTTGATGATTGTCGTATCGTGGGTGCTCACCACCAGCCGGTCATCGTGAACATAAACAGTGAAACTATGGGATGAAGCGTCGGAAACGATGTTGAGGATACCATTCGAGTTAAAGACATTCAGGATGCCTGCTGGTGTCAGTCGAGATTCGAGTGAATCCAGAGCCAGCTGAACTGTCGAGCCTGACCGGGTTGAAGATCGCATCGTCATTTTCCTTGCTGGATGGCCCACGTAAAATGGAGCCTCTGAACCCTCGGGGCGCGGACCGTGTCCCCGGTGGGCAGGCCTCCGGCTGGTGAG
>CAYPJB010000151.1:0-9895 GCA_964410845.1 uncultured Bacteroidales bacterium
TTCTGTAAGTGTTAGAGCATGTTGAACTACAACAAATAGTAGTGCTAAAATACGAAGTATGTCCAAGCCGCCTAATTGTATTGCATAATTGAATATTGCGGATGACACGTGAAACCATGCTTTCGAAAGAATCTCTACAGTGCAGACTAATTAGAGCGACATCGTAGGGTATGCAAAGGCATCCATCAACAAAAAAATCTGTTCAGCGCTGCTGGAGCAGGATTGCGTCGTTTGAATTCTTAGTGGTTAAACTTCGAATGAAAACACCTTTTAGCTTGTTGACCTCGCCCATCTCCCCGGTATCATCGTGGTAGATTTCACACTTTCGCCTTAAGGGCTCGTTCGACATGAGTAAGAAACTCTCTATCGGTAGTTGGGCATTCGTCTTCAATCAGGAAACCGTGCTCGATTTCCATACTACGCTACACAAGCTCCAGCACATGAAGTTTGATGGCATCGAACTGGGCAGCTTCGGTGTCCACCCCACTCCCAAGTCTCATCCCACCAAGGCTGATCGCCTGGCACTCAAGAAGGAAGTGGCTGACCACGGCCTGGGATTCTCCGGTATCGCGGTTGACCTGTGGTCGTTCAAGCCCATCAGCCAGGAAGACCCGCTTCCATACCTCTGTGCCTTTCTTGGCTACTGTGCCTTCGCCCAGGATCTGGGCATGGATATGATCCGTGTCGATACCTGTGAAACCCCTGATGTATTCGAGAAAAACAATCTCGACCCCAAGGTAGGCATGGATCGCATCATCAAGGCCTGGGACATCGCCTGCAAGATGGCTGCGGATCATGGCCTCAAAGTCAGTTGGGAGTTCGAACCAGGCTTCGTCTTCAACCGGGCCAGCGAAGTGGTGAAGATTGTCGATGCGGTACGAGCCAAGGGGCACAAGAACTTCGGCCTGATGTACGATAGCTGCCATGCCCACATGACGGCACTCGGCTCCAACCAGGTAGGTGAGAAGGAAACCGTGGCTGGTGGTGCTCTCGGCGTTCTCAAGATGCTGGAAGGCCGCATCAACCACATTCACCTGATCGATTCCGATGGCTCACTGAATGAGCACAAGACCAGCACCCACAACCCGTTCGGCACTGGGAACATCAACTTCGATGAATTGCTGCCTGCTCTCGAAAAGGCCAACATCCCGACCAACTGGTGGGCCATCGATCTCTGCTTCTGGCCTGATGCCTGGACAGTCACGGCACAGTGCAAGAAGTACCTGGATGGCATGCGGGCGAAGTACGCTGCATAGTGACACTAATGCGTGGCAGGGTTGTTCGGTACTCCGATCAACCCTGTAGACCTTGCGATGGCACTACGTTTCAGGGTTGAGCTGAGTACAGCACAACCCTGCCACTTTTGACTCACATCTATGATTGCTTTTCTCTGTCTGCTGCTTATCCCCCAAGAACCATCACGTTACGAAGCCAGGCTGCTGCCACTTATCAAGGCGCATCAGGGCAAAGTGACTCTGGCGATGCGGCATTTGAAGACCAACGAATCGTTTGAGTATCATGCCAATGACGTCATGCCTACTGCCAGCCTGATCAAGGTCGCAGTGCTGGCAGAACTCCATGCCCAGGTTCAAGAAGGCAAGCTCAAACTCAGTGATTCAGTTACCTTGAAGAAGGAAGACAAAGTTCCTGGTGCAGGCGTCCTCACGGATTGTTTCACGGATGGCGTCAGTTTCCCGATCCACGATGCTGCCCGGCTGATGATCACCCTCTCGGACAATACCGCTACCAATCTCGTCATCGATAAAGTGGGATTGAAAGAGATCAATCAGCGTATGCTGGGTTGGGGTTTCAAGAATACTCGCTTGAATGCCAAGGTCTATCGTGGCTCCACAACATCCCTTGATCCGGAACAGACGAAGAAGTTCGGCTTAGGTTCGACGACCGCGAAAGACATGGTTCAGTTCTTTGGCATGTTGCACGAAGGCAAAATCGTCAGTCCCGAGGCCAGTAAAGAGATGCTGGCAGTACTGAAACTGTGCCATGATGATTCGATGTTCCGCCGATTTCTCTCCTACGACAAGGTAGCAGCCCATAAAACAGGGGCCACCAATGCTGTTCGTACTTCGGCGGGCATCCTCATCACCGAAACTGGCCCCATTGCTATCTGCGTGATGACAGCGGAAAACAAGGATCAAAGCTGGGTACCTGACAATGGCGGGCAGGTGCTGATTGCCAGGATCGCCCGGGAAGTGGTTGAGCTGAACAGAAAGTAGAGTGCTCGAGACACCTCCCGGTTGATCTTGACCAAATCACCTGATTTAGCTGTTATACGCTGGTGATCGTATCGACCTCATGGAGGAGGCGCGATGTCTCGATTCGGGATGGCGCTCGCGTTTTTCAGTTGGTTTGCTGGTTCGGTAATTGCTCAGGAGACGCCGGCTACCCCCGATGCTGCTCTACGTGCCATGCACATGGCCAATGCCAAAGAAGGCTGGGCCGTGGGCGATGATGGCATCATTCTCCATACGCTTGATGGCTGGGAAAGTTGCGAACAGCAGCGTACCAATGTACGTGTTTCGCTGCGGGCTGTTCACTTTGTCGATGCCTTCGTCGGCTATGCCGTTGGCAGCGAAGCCCTGCCCTATGGACGTGGCACTGGTGGAGTCGTGCTGGCTACCACCGATGGCGGCTCATCGTGGAAGAAGTTGATCCATCGTGAATTGCCGGGACTTTGCGGCGTGAAATTTCTCGATGCCAGGGTCGGATATGCGTTCGGTGATACCACAGGTGGCAACACTGGTGGCATCTTCTTTACCGACAATGGCGGACGTACCTGGAAGTCCTGTTCAGCTCTCGATACGCATTCCGGCTGGCTGAGCGGAACCATCATCAACGATAACCCAGTTGCAGTTGGCGCGGGTGGCATGGTCGGGCTGATGGAAAAGGACCAGGTGCTGCCCATCGCCATCAAAGGCTGTGAACGTATCAACTGGATGTCCGTTGCATGCTGCGATCAGGATGTCTGGGGAGTAGGCACCCAGGCCGGAGTCATCCTGAGCAGGCAGACCGGTGGCAAGAGTTTCGAACCGGTAACGATGCCTATCCCTGATGCAGTACGAAGACAACTGGATTTCAACAGTGTTTGTGCAGTAAGCAATCATGTCTGGATCGTCGGTCGGCCAGGCACGTTTGTGTATCACTCACCAGATCGAGGCAAGACCTGGGAGATGCAGCGGAGCACTCAGTCGCTGCCTTTGCATCAGGTGAACTTCGTCAGCGAATCGGTTGGATACTGTGTCGGTGAGCTGGGTACGATACTCAAGACCAGCGATAGCGGGGCAACATGGTCAGTGGTTCGCCGTGGTGGCCATCGCAGCGCCGTCCTGTTTGTGACAGCCAATGGGCAGCAGATGCCTTTAGGCAGCATTGCTTACATAGGTGGCGATCAGGGGTATCTCTGCGTCGGTCTGCAAGCTTGCGTCGAACCGGGAAAGTGGCACACTGATCGCGAGAAACTTCAACATGCTGTTCGCGTCGTTGGGGGAACCACAACTGATGTTCTCACCCGCATGCCGGTGGCGGACTACCAGCAGCACATGTCTGCTGGCATGATTGTCAAGCTGGCCGAAGAGCAGCGTCTTCTGGAACAACTGGTGCTGGCCATCCGCATGTGGCGGCCGAGTGTAGTGATTGGCGATAGTGCAGAACCGGGCATGCCAAGCGGCCCCATGGGAGCGGCAGTGTCACTGGTCGTCAGGCAAGCCTGTGATCTGGCTGGAAGTGCTGATGTCTTCCCTGAACAGATTCGTGAACTGCACCTGGAACCCTGGCAGCCTGAACGTCAGTTCGCTCGCCGATTGAACAAGGGCAATGTCGATTGTGCTCTCAAACTGAACGTCCCTCGACCAGTTCTGTTTGCTTCTCCGAATGACTTTGCCGGGTTAGGCCGACCTATTCTCTTCGACAATTACCAGCGCGGACCAGTGAGCGAAGAGTATACCCTCATCAAGAATTACAACGGAACTTATACTTCCCAACATCCGTTGATGGCCATGTTCCGTAACGTCGGAATGCTCGGATGCTTCATTCCACCTGCATTAATGCCGAACGACGATCTGTTCGTTGGCATCACACTGGGGCATGGTGGACAAGCCCGGCGTGAGAAAGTGGAAGTGGAGGACCTCAAATACCAGTTGCTGCTCGGAGCTACCTACCGTCAGCAGATGGATGCCAAGCCTTATCAGCAGAAATTGTTCGATCCAGGTGAGCGGCGGCAGTTCTTTACCAACTTCGAATACACCCTGAATGGCCTCGCACCGATGACTATCGGCGATCGCATTGCAGCCCAGGCTCAGGAGTTCGTTGAAAAGGGTCAATGGACGATGGCCCGTGAATGCCATTTGATGTTGCTGGACCTGATGCCTACGCACCGTTTAGCACCGGAATCCGCCCGATTTATATCGACCATGATGGGTAGCAGTGAAATCAAACGCCGTGTCGATTTGAAAACCATGCCGCATCTGGCGGACTATGTATTGCGTTCTCCATCAAGCAAGGGTGGTGACACCACCGAGTTGCCCTTCCAGGCACTGAACCCCAAGCAGCGAACTATTCTGCAGAAGCATCGCCTGGAACTGCGTCGCTGGAATGGTGGAGCCCTCGCTGCAGGCAGTCTTTATTCTGTTCTGCATCCACTAGGCTACAACGAGCCCGAAATGCAGTTCTGCCTGATGGCCAACGAACGTATGGATGGCAGAACGGAAGAGGATCAGCTTCGTCAAACTGCATTCCTCTACAAGGAGCCAGGCGGAGTATGGAACCAGGCGGTTCAGGCGGAACAATGGCTGACGCAGCGCATTGGCGATTGCCCCAAACCTTTGATGCAAGCGGTACGTGTCAAGGAGATGCCTCAGCTTGACGGCAAGGTCGATGATGCCGTCTGGAAAAACGTGCCCGTCACAACACTGAAGTCTGCCGTTGGAAAAATGGCAGGCACCAAAGTACAGATGGCATTTGATGACACCCATCTCTATCTGGCAGTTCAATGCCAGCAGGCGCCAGGCATGCCCACGCTCAAGCCGGTCAAGCCTCGAAAGCGGGATGATGATCTGAGGTCGTATGATCGCATCAGTCTGTTACTCGATCTCGATCGCGACTACGGCACCGCCTTCCACCTGGAATTCGATGCTCGAGGCTGCGTGATGGAAGAATGCTGTGGAGACATCACCTGGAACCCGAAGTGGTTCGTCGAAGTATGTCCCAATGAAACAGGCTGGTCAGCGGAGGTTGCCATCCCACTGGTTGAAATCACGGGAAGCGGCAAACTGGAAAATGATGTCTGGGCTGCCAGTGTCACCCGCATCATCCCTGGCGTGGGCCTCGAAGCCTCATCGCTGCCTGCCGGGGTGAAGCCCGTCACTCGCGGCATGGGGCTGCTGTTCTTCGGCGAAACCGTGATGCAGGCCCAGCAAAAATAGTCATTTCTTCATGATCCGCATTGACAGGATAGGCCAGGGCGGTATGAGCAGGTTCAAATAGTAGTCATCAGGCACTGCGGTACATGATGGCTACGACCGCGAATCAGCTCTAGTGTAATGGCTTAGCATCATGATGGATCGTGCCTGGATCTGGCGAGATGAACAACCGATGCCTGGGGTGAGAAAGCCCAGGCCCTCTGCCCGCTATGGGCCGTTGAGCGCTTCACATCAGAACATGATACTACCTACCTTGCCAACGATTCCACGAGTCTGGCAGGATCTTGCACCTGACGATCCTGATGTGCTCCAACTGTTTCGACGCGAATCGCTGACTGCACTACGCAATTCCTGTCGACGACCACCTGCCTATCTGGTTCAGCCCTTTTCCATGCACTGGTACCTTGCTGCAGAGCGACTACGGTACGGCGGTCCGGGGCGATGGATACCCCGTGTGATGGAGTTCAGCAAGCATGCCGGGGAAAAGCTGTTGGCATTAGGTCGCAACCTTGGCACCGACGCAGCTCAGTTTGCCAAGTGTGGGGCTAAAGTTGTCATTTGCAATAACAACGCGGACGAGCTGCAACTGATTCGTCGCAACTTTTACCTGCGGGATCTGTCGCTTCGCGCTCATCACGCTCCGTATACCCACTTGCCCCTGGAAGATGGCTCCATCGATGTCGTGCAACTGGATGGCTTGCTGCACGAGATGGAGAACCCGAGCCTTGCTGTTCAAGAAATTTACCGCGTTTTGAAGCCTGGTGGAAAAGTGGTGGCAGTGGTGCCTGCCCGTCCTCGACGCTGGCAGACGGTTCGCAATCCACGCCCCTTTCATGTCGGGTTAGGCAGCGCGGAACTGAAAAGCCTGTTCATGCCTCACTTCATCGAGCATCGCCGACTGCGTCGCCACATGCGCCGCCGTGAAATCTGGTGGGGTTACCGCTGGCTGCCCAAACAATGGCTGGAACACAGCTTCGGTCGCTACTGGATTCTGAAAGCCTTCAAGCCTGTGAATGTGGCGGAAGACATGGATGAACGAGACGTCGCATAGGGTATGCCTGGAAAAGCTAGTATTGGATTGTACGAGTCTTTTTTGGAAACCACTGACAGAGTAAGAATCTCATCGTGTTGAGGCACGCACAGCGTGCCCTACCATTTTGCCAGAAAAGTTTCTGCATTGTTCTTGTGTTCATTCAGTTTACTGCCCATGCGATCTAACTGGCTGCTCATCATACTGAGACGGGGATTCCTGCGAAAGAAATCGCGGTGCTTGTCGATGAATCGCCAATAGAGGCCATCCCAGATCGGGCACCAGGGCCCCTTCCGGTAACTGCTCATTTTCAGAACATAACTGGAACCACTGAGATACGGCTTGGTTGTCATCAAGCCGCCATCCGCATGCTGGCTCATGCCGTAGACATTGGGCACCATCACCCAGTCGTAGGCGTCGATGAAGAGTTCCATGAACCATTGGTACACGGCATCAGGATCGATCTCACACAGGCAAAAGATATTGCCCAGGAGCATCAATCGTTCGATGTGATGACAGTAGCCGGTATCCACCACGTTTTTGATAACGGTATCGACGGGCTCTATGCCCGATGTGCCATCGTAGAAAGCTTTTGGCATCGGACGGGTGTGATTCCAATAATTGCGTGATCGCTGCTTACGGCCTATGTGGTGGTAGGTGCCACGAATGAACTCACGCCAGCCGATAACCTGTCGAATGAAGCCTTCCAGGGAATTGAGTGGAACCCTCTCTGCTGCAGCAATTGCTGCATCCACTACTTCCCGAGGTGAAAGCAAGCCGATGTTCAGCATCGGCGTCAGCACCGAGTGGAAGAGGACTCTTTCAGCAGGGTGCATGGCATCTTCATAGTCACCGAAGAAGCGGAATCGGTGCTGGACGAAAGCAGTCAGCCAGGCTTTGGCTGCAGGACGATTCGTGGGATACAGGCAGGGCCTGTCTAAGCCAGGAGCTTTGGGAAAGTGCCTGGCAACATACTGCCGGGCTTCCCTGGTAAATGCATCTTCGGCAGGAAATTCTACTTTCGGTATCACCATATCCCTGGGCAACTTCTTGCGATTATCAGTATCGAAGCTCCACTGGTCTCCGAGAGGTTTGCAATCATCATCTACCAGGATGCCAAGGCGTTGCCGCTGCTGAATGTAGAACTCGGTGAAGAACAGCTTCTTTTTGCTTCCAGCGAACTGCTGGAAGACGTCATCACTGGTCAGAAAGTGGGGATCGGGCAGAATGTCGAACGTGATCCTGGCTTGAGTCAAAGCTGTTGTGAGACGCTGATGCAGCCAATCGTCATTCAATTCAGCGAACTGGACATGAGTCACGCCAGCCTGCACAAGGATGTCTGCCAGCGACTCAGTTGTTTTCAGCTGATGAGCTTCGATGTAGTGTACGTTCTTCCTGCCAAGGGTATGTGCATACTGCTTCATGCTCGCCCGGTGGAGCATCAGCTTTTGTCGATGAAATGGATACTGGCTGAAGAACAGGGGATCTTCGACCAGATAGATGTCATTGGCCGAGGGAACAGCCGGATGTTGTGGAAACAGTTGATGGGGATAAATAAGACCTGCGTGCATGAGAGAGCACGCTTTTCGTGCCTCGCTGGGATTAATGCAATAAACTACAGCTCATTCGCATTCGACACATATCTCGTCTTCGGTTTCAGCCGATGGTGCGACTTGTTGCTGCTGTGCTGGCTCGGGGAAGATTGGCAATATTGGAAACGGCGGGACTATCCCCAACCCGACGGCAGCGAGCCCCAGCATGGCAACACCTTTCGTTGCCTGGAAGACACGATAAAATACGCCACTGATCTGCATCGCCCAGCCAGTGATTGCAGCAGTACTGGCTGCAGTCGTGGCTGCGGTAGCAACAGCGGGGAGTACGGTCGCCAACCCCAATGCAGTCAGGCCGAGCCCGAGTGGCAGCAGCAACTGCACACCACGTTGGTTGAGCCTGGCTTTCAGCCGGCGCTTCGCCCGTTCCAACTGGCCTTTCACCTGGCCCTTCGTCCAACCCAGCGTAGCTGCCATCTCATCACGGGATTGCCCATGCCAGTAACAGAGTTGCAGCGGCACCCGGTATTGCTCCGGCAGGCTCTCCACTTCTCGACGAAGCAGATCCTGCAGGTCGCTGTCTTCCATGATTTCCGCTGCAGAACCAACCTGTTGCGTGGTGGAGGGCTCGCGATGCCGACGTTCCAGGCGAATGGCACGTCGCTTCATGGCCTTGGAGACACGCAACGCGACGCCGTGAAGCCAACTGCGGAGAGCATCCTGATTGCGAATAGAACTCGCACGCTGGGCCAGAATCAGGAACGTGGATTGGCAGGCATCTTCGACATCGACTGCCGAATCCAATTCCTTGTAACAGACGCTGTGAATGAGCTTGATATACCGTCGAACCAGCATGGAAAAGGCTGCTTCATCCTGACGAGCAATGTACCGCTGCAACAGTGAAGCATCTGTTTCCGGACTCATCCATGAGATGAATCGATGTCTGACGGTCTGCGACATCATCCGCTCCCGGTCTATACGATCCCTTGCTTAATAGTGTCCATCGTACCCTAAATGGCACGAGTACGCGAGAATTTCAACAATAATCTGCTAACGAGCATTCTTCTGCAAATTCAGGCACAAACCAACTGTCTTCGTCAAAATCGAACCGATGACGGGGATATACTGAAGCGAATCCTGGGATATTTGTTAACAACGCACAGGAAATACTTGCCCGATTCCAGCTGGGGGAATTATACTATGAAGAGGTCTCACCTGCTCGCCATGTTGTTTGTCACACCACGAGCCAGCTAATTCTGAGGTAGTTTGCCATGTTCGCATTCTTCGGCGGCCAAATGGGCTGGATGGAAATCCTAATCATTCTGGGTCTGGGCGTCATTCTCTTCGGCCGTCGTTTGCCAGAAGTAGGCCGCTACCTGGGCAAGGGTATTGTTGAGTTCAAAAAGGGACTAAAAGGCATCGAAGACGAAGTCGAAACCGTCAATACTGCTGCCAACACCTATCAGCCACCAGCGGAAGCCCCCAAGCCTCCACAACGTATCGCTGCGACCGCACCGAAGTTTACCGATGCCGCGGTTGACTCCGAAGGCAAGGAACGCTATCAAGCTAACAGCTAAGTGCCGTTTGCCGGGCGGTTAACTCAGCGGCTAGAGTGCTATCCTCACACGGTAGAAGTCACTGGTTCGAATCCAGTAACGCCCATTGTTTAATTTTAGAAGTAAGAAGCCAGTAACAGAATTAGAAGACTATAGTTTCTGCTTGCATGTTGTTCTTGCACTGATTACTTTCGTTCTCGTTGTTCTGATCCGTGATGATCAGTCGTAACTGTATTGATCCGAGTTCTAACGACATGAACTCAATGAATGAGGGAGTGAATTCATGCCTTCCGGAAAAGTGCGTGTGGCAATAGTGGGTTTGGG
>CAYPJB010000152.1:0-9808 GCA_964410845.1 uncultured Bacteroidales bacterium
CCATGCGTTTGCCATCGGTGGCAACCAGGCGAACATTATCCTCGTTGAGTTCCCACATCACACCAGTGAGGGCATAGCGGGCTGATTCAGAAGCTGCAGCGAAGATGGTCCGGCGGATCATTTCTTTGAGCTTGCCGCTCGGGATGCTGTGATACTTGTCACCCTCGAAACCGGCGACAGTGGGATATTGATCGGGATCCTCACCCGGCAGATCGAACTCGCTGAACTGTCCACGAATGGTCGTGCCGTCCTCGTTGCCTTCGATTTTGAGTTCCTGATCGTTGCACTCGCGGAGGATCGCATTCACACGGTTGGTCGGCAGAAGCAGATCGCCTGGCTCTTCGACTTGCACGCCACGCACTTCCATGGTGATGCCCACGGATTCGAGATCGGTGGCTTTGAGGAGGGCGTGCTTCTTGGTAACGGTGAGTTTGACGTTTTGCAGAATGACCTTGGGCGTGCGGGCTGGTACCACGCTGCTGGTGAGTTGAAAGGCGGCTGCCAGGGCTTCTCGGTCAAAAACGGCTTTCATGCCTTGCTGCCTCAGGTTGCGAGTCTGTTAGGAAGATAGCAGGTTGCTTGCCCAAGGGCGAGAAGAGAATTCCTCATCAAGCCTTCTTTTCTCAACCCTGTTGTCCGGGTGATCAAGCCCTACTCATGTATTCTCTTTTTAAGAATAGAAGAAGAAAAGCAGTAGCCGTAGTAGGGAACGTGTTGGGTGTGCATAACTCCGTTGTCAGATGGCCAAGTGATTGGGTGGCAGTTACTTACGATATGAGTCGGGGTGTCGATAACCTGTCAGTAGCCGGTGGATAGCAATGTGATCATGAAGTCAATAACGAAGAAACGATGAACATGTTGCTCACGGATCAATTCATGCACTTTTCATTGACCGTCTTATCGACGTAGTTATGAGCAAGTTATGAACAGGTTGTAGACCACGTTATTGGCGAGTAAGTGTCAGTACTGAGGAGCAGAATCTTGAAGAAGTTTTCCGCTCGTCGGTGTAAACTGGCGACAACTTCTTCACACCTGGGACATGCCATGGATTATACACTGCATCGTCGCGGATTTCTTGCTGGTTCTGCTCTGGGTTTGTCGGCCCTGCCAGCGTTGTCTGCATCGACACTCAGCAATACGAGTGATCCGGGTTTCAAGCTTGGTATGGTGACTTACAACATCAGTGCCGATTGGGACGTGCCGACGATCCTGAAAACCTGCAAGGAAGTGGGGGTAGACGGCGTCGAACTGCGTACCACACATAAACATGGTGTGGAACCTGCCCTCAACAGCGATCAACGGAAGGAAGTCAAACAGCGCTTCGCTGACGCTGGCATCACCCTGTGGGGTCTGGGCTCAACCTGTGAATTCCACAGCCCTGATCCGACTGTAGTGAAGAAAAACATCGAGACCTGCAAGGCATTTCTACAGTTAGCCCATGATCTGGATGCCCGTGGAGTGAAGGTCCGCCCGAATGGCTTGCCCAAGGATGTACCTGAAGCCAGGACGCTGGAACAGATCGGCAAAGCCCTCATCCCCTGTGGTGAGGAGGCCGCCAATCTCGGCTGCGAGGTCTGGGTTGAAGTCCATGGCGGAGGCACCAGCCATCCTCCCCGTATGAAGACCATCCTGGAGACTGCCAACCATTCGAGTGTCGGCATTACCTGGAACAGCAACAAGGAAGACCTCAAAGACGGTTCAGTGAAACCTTACTTCGATCTGCTCAAACCCTGGATCAAATCCTGTCACATCAATGCACTTTACGGGAGCTACCCCTATCGCGAGCTGTTCCAATGCCTGACAGCGATGAAGTATGATCGTTACACGCTCATCGAAATTCCAGAGAAGCTCGACCCGGTGAACGGCAAGCTGTTCCTGCGTTATTACAAGGCATTGTGGAAGGAGTTGCAGCGACCTTAGGTCAAGCTAAGCCTTACCTGCCTGGGCCACTGCTTCACGGTGTTTCGGTTGCCACTGGCCCGGGGCGATGAGGTAAATGAAGTAGCAGAACCACCCTGCCCCCATGAGCACGCCGATGTGGAACAGTTCATGCCCGCCTAGGATGCCAGGGATAATTACAGGCCATTGCATGTAGTCCAGAATCGCCCCGATGGTATACGACAGTGCGCCGCCGATGAGTGGCGTGAAAAGCTGGTGTCCATAGGTGTACCAGATGAAGTAGGCTGAAATGGATCCGACACAGCCAAGGCCCAAATACAGGGAGAGACTGAGGAACTCGGAGAGATCATTGAAGTAGATACTCTTGAGCACGACACCAATGAGGGCCGCTGTCCAGACAAAGAGGATCGGCCCCCAGCGTTTCCAGCCTTCAAACAGGATATAGTGAGCCGGGGTGAAGGTACCAGCAATCAGCAGAAAGATTGCAGCATGGTCGAGTCGTTGGAGCACATCACGGGCAACCGATGTCCGATCGAGCAAATGATACACACCGCTCAGAGAAAAGAGCAGTACGTTCGAGAAGCCGTAGATCCCCAGGCTAATCATGCGAGGTACATCGCCCTGCCCTCGCTTCAGTAATACGAAAGTCATGATCAGAAAGAACGGCACTCCCACGAAAAGATGGGAGAAGCTGCTGACTGGATCGCTGAAGCCTGGGATGGGGGTTGGAAGCATCGTGCTTATCGAATTCCTTGAGCAGTGACCTGGGACTGTCGCAGGCTCTGTGAACCAGTCTGCTGATCAGTCTGGGCCCGTGCGACATATTTGGGTAGCTGCACATGCTGGAAGAAGTCAGCGCCAGGCTTGCCATACTGTTTCAGGTGTTCTTCGATGGTTTCATCCTGCTTGAGATGGATCAACGGTGGCGGATGATTGCCTGCCCCGGTGATCCAGTGGGTTTTGCCATCGGCCACGATCTTGAGGGAGTACGTCCACCCGGGGACTTTGTATGTCTTGCCACGGTCAAAGGGTCGGCCAAAGGTAGAGTAGCTGACTTCGTGTTCCTTGCCCGGTTCCAGGGTGGCGACAAAGGTAACATTTCCAGAACCGACAGAATGACCTGCTGCTTCAAGCTTGTTCGTCAGTGCCCTGATGGTTTGCTGCTGCAGTTGAAGATCGCGAATGCCGGTGGCATCAATGCGAACGGCAGTGCCAGGTTTCAGGACGTAGAACCTGGGATCGCGCTGGGCCTGGGCCAGCATATCGAGAGCAGCTTGGGCCGGCATGCGGGCGGGCACCAGGGTGAAAGTCTTGCTCTGATGATTCTTCACCACAAAGATGGCATGATCTCCGACGGAAACACACTTATCGCTGCCACCATAGCTCCAGACATTCACATGGGCTACTGGCGAGAGGAACGACAGGGGATGCCCCGCCATCAGGGCTTCGGGGGAAGTCCAGAAAAGCTGGCTATCGTGGTGCAGTCCGGAGATGCCTATGGAACTGGTCTGATTCGCTTCGTCCAGTTGGTACACATCCACTTTAGTGTGCGATGCAATGGCAATCTTCTTGCCATCAGGGCTGAAGGCGAGATCAGTGAACATACCATCCAGGCCGGTCTTCACACTCAAGGTGTCGCCAGTCAAGGCATCGAGGAGGACAAGATCACGCTGGCTCAGTACAGCAATCACCGTGCCATCGTGCGAGAGAGCAGGCTTGCAGTTCCCGTTGAATTTGAGTTGCTGCACCGGCTTTAGATCGCTGGTGCTCCACCAGGTGAGCAGGCCATCGGTCTGCCAGGTGATGAACTGATCCGTGGAAAGGAAGGTTGCCCACTTGATGTCTTTGCCGTGCATTCCTTCCTTCTGGGCCGCTTCAAACCGATGAAGCGGCTTGAGTTCGTTTTCACTCAGGCTCCAGAGTGTCAGCGTGTGATGCTGATGAACACCCCAGACTTCTTCACGAGTGAGGAGCATGGTCCCATCGGCACTGATGGCCAGTGGTACGTTCTTCCCTGATACAGGGAACGATTTCTGTACAGTCCCCTTTTCGAGGTTGCAGACGTAGACAGTGCCTCTTACACCGGCCTGATCGCCCGGCTTCTCGATTGAGGTGATGATGACAGCCTGCTTCAGGTTCTTTGGTGCGACAATGCCAGTGCAGTTGTCGAAGAAATCCTTGCATGGGAATGTCAGTGGACGAGGCTGCCAGTTCAGTTTAATCTCAACCGAAGAGATTACAGGAGGTTTCCACTCAGAGCCGAAGATGGTGAGCTGTTTGGCCGATGACCAGTCGATGTCGGTCAATGGCATGGCGTTGCCACTGGCTTCGTTCTTTTCATTGCGCCCACGATTCCTGGTGGCGTTCTTGAATGGACTCTCTTCTGTCTTCTTGAACGGGTTCTCTCCCATGCGCTTCTTGCCGCTCTCTCGAATGGCAAAGGTACGATCTTCAGGCTTGAGCTTGCTCAATTCGATTTGAATACGACTGCCATCCGCTTTCTCGAGCAGCACTTTGTTGCCCTCGAGTGAGATAAACTTGGCTTCGATGGTGAAGTTGCCGGAACTGTCCGTCCAGGTGCGGAGATCGTCGGCAAAGAGCGTTGACGACAGGCAAGCTGCGAGGAGAAGGGTGATGAGAGGTTTCATGGCAGTAGAAATGTAGGTTAAATGTTGTCAGTTGTTAGACGCTCAACATTCTACTTCAGGCAATGAAGCAGGTCACTATTCTTCTCACGAACTACCAGTAACCAAAAGCGTTAATGTGCTTCAGCACTGAGCGGCCCGGCTACGGCCTGGATGACAAACAGTCTGCCTGGCATGGTTGGCATGTAGGAACTGGGTACCCAGGGATCAGGGCCATAGTGCAGCGTCATTCGAACGGATTGTCCCTGCCAGTTGAAATTGCCCTGACAGCCATCTGCTCCGCCGATGCCATAGTCGGCCTGTGTGAAGAGGCCGGGGCCGATGGTGTTGGCTCGCAGGGGGATGAGTGTCAGTCGGCTCGCAAAGCTGTGGAGCGAGTTCTGTTCGATGGTCAGTGGATGCAGTTGAGCACCAAGACGATAGGTGGCTTTCCGCCAGGCAGGTGCATCAGCGAATTCGGTAGCGAAGTGAGGCTCCCAGAAGGCAATGTGGCAGGCTCGACCGATGCCATAGACCACTACCAGCCTGGCACCCTTGGCCCGTAGTTGCTGAATCTTCTCCGGGTACTGGGGCAAGAGCTTGCGGGTAGCAAAGTAGCGCTGGTTCTTCGGCACCGTCAGCTTGCCGAGTGGGCCGTAGAAGGCCTGTTCCATCGCTCCCTGGAAACTGCCGGGGGCGTTGCTGGGAGCACTGTTGCCAAGGGCATCCGACCATTCATCCATGTTGAAACCATGCACGTGCTTGCACGATTGCTGGTGCTTCCTGCAGAAGTAGACGACCCACTGATACATGCCCATCGGGCCGACGGGAAGAATGATTGCGAGTTCCCGCTTTGCCTGGGCTGCCTGTTGGATCTGGCAGAAGATCTCATAACCCATCTTGGCGTTCAGCGCTTCCACGCCGCCGGAACTGTCATGGCAGATGTCGACATCGAACTCGCGATGCCAGTGGGGAGCCCGCCTGGCCATGTCTTCGACCGACATGGCAGTTAGCCGATCAATGCGAGCATAGTCCCAGCCTGCGGGGTAAAAAGGACCGGAATAGGAATCGGCGTAGGTGCTGAGGAAGTTCATGAGGAATAGGTTACCGTGGAGGGATGGTCTGTGTGAAGGCTAGATTCTGCAGCACCTCCTTCAACAAACAATTGGCAGGATACCCATACCCTAGGTGCTGGCGGAAGCCTTCGGCACGGGTGACGCCGATAGTTGCCCCCCGTTTGCTGGACCAGTTATCCAGGCTGCGGGTGTATTCATCGATGCCATAGTGAGCCTTGAGCCAATCGCGCTGCGAGGCATGGGCACAAAGCATTTGCATTTTTGTTTCATACACGGAGGTGATATCGACGATCACGCTCGTCGGGGCCAGGTTGCCATCGTGATCAAGGCAGGCCACAGGGTCGGCGTAGTAGAGATGGGGGATAGTAGCCCCCGGTGTCATCGGGCCATTGCCCAGGTTCGGTGCGACGAAAGCATTGCTGGCAGCTCGGGCCAGTTGAGCCGTAATCTCGTGATCGAGCATGTAATCCTGCTGGGCATGCGTGAACATCAGCGTTGGTGCGATGGCCCGTACCAGGTTGATCGCTCGACGGATGCTGACGGCATCGAACGTGACGTACACATCCTGCAGTTCCAGACAGTGATAGGTTGCACCGATCACTTGTGCCGACTTCGTGTTTTCCGCTCGGCGAATGCGAGCGATCTCGAGCGGGCCTTTGTCGACGCTTCCCCCATCTCCCGCCGTGCTGGAGGCGATGTGGATTTCCCACCCTCGCTGAGCCAGGAGCGACAGTGTTCCTGCAGCAAAGAACTCGCAATCATCAGGATGGGCCATCAGGCAAAGCGCAACGCGTCGCATAGAGGGTTCTTTCTGCTCTTCTTGATGGTGGGTATGCAGGTGAATACCCATGATGAGCTTATTGTTCCAAGAGTCATGTTGATCTATATCTGTGATGAGCAGAGCCAGGTCAACTACACTTTATCCACTGCGTTTGTGTGAAATGACTGGCATACTTGCATCGTCTCAGGCTAGGATAATCTACCAAGATCCCAAGGGTTCGTTTATCAGAGTACATTCTGATGATCCACAGTAACTTTTTATCCATGATCACAGCTCTGGCGTGCCTTGCAACCTTCGATGCGTTGGTAGCGCAAAATCGTCCCAAGGAGTTAGACAAAGCTGAGACCAAGTACAAAGAAGCACGCAACAAAGCAGAGGAGTTATTAGAACAAGCTTTTGACACGGCAAAAACTCAGATCAACAAGCTGAAGAACGTAGAATTGCCTGATCGTTTGAAGATGCTGGACATCATTAAAGCTGAGAAAGAGCGTTTCCAGCAATCGAGGAAAATACCCTGGTCGATCATGATGCGCCCAGCACTGACCCAGTACCTGCGTACTATCAAGACAGCAGAATTGGAACTGGAAAGGGTGTATGCTCCTTTGGTGGAAAAGGCCATCAAGCAAAGCAGGAATAAAGAAGCTGAGAAACTCCGTGAAGACTACAGTCGACTTGTCGACAAAGAACGATGCGTAGCAGTCTGGAGACACCGAGGTGGACAGAACATTCAGTTCCTTGCCAATGGTCACATCGATCAGGTAGACAGCAAGGCGACCTGGTCCCTCGAAGGAAATATCCTGACGATGCGCTGGCAAACTCCAGGCGCTCCAGGTGGTGCATGGATTGATATGTGTGAAATCTCTCAAGATGGCTCAATCTATAAGGGCAAGAACCAGAAAGGTCACAAGATTACTGGTGAGTACGTGCCTTGAACCTGCCTGATGATATGATGAGCGAGTTAACCATCACCCAAGTTTTGCATGCCAGCCAAACAACGCACGCTCTTCGATGATCCCATGACCGTCAGCCAGATTACGGCTGAGGTGCGTGATGTGGTATCGCGGGCGTTCGGCAAGGTGGTGGTGGTGGGCGAGATCACCAACCTGACCCAGCACGCCTCCGGCCACGTATACTTCTCGCTCAAAGACAGCCACGCTGTCCTCAAGTGCATTCTCTGGGCCAGTAAGGCAGAACGGCTCAAGTTCAAACTGCACAACGGCTTGACGCTCATCGTCCGTGGCAAGATCGACCTGTATCCGCCGCAAGGCACCTATTCACTGCATGCGGAAGAAGTAAGCCCGCAAGGCATGGGACCGCTCGAACTCGCCTTCCGGCAACTATACGAGAAGCTCGAAGCCCGAGGCTGGTTCAGCACTGAACACAAGAAGCCCATCCCCAGTTTCCCGAAGCGGCTTGGCCTCGTTACCAGCACCAGCGGTGCGGCCCTCAAGGATATGCTGCGTATTCTGACGCAGCGCTGGCCACTGACCGAAGTCTGGGTCATCCCAGTACCTGTGCAAGGTGATACGGCTGGAAAGGATATTGCCGAAACACTCCACTGGCTGAACACACTGACGCAGCAACCGGATCTCCTCATCCTCAGTCGTGGTGGCGGCAGCATGGAAGACCTGTGGGCGTTCAACGAGGAGATCGTGGCGGATGCCATCTTCCGTTGCCGGATTCCCATCATCACCGGTATCGGCCACGAGACTGATACGACCATTGCAGATCTTGTCGCTGACCAGCGCGCCCCCACCCCCACGGCAGCAGCCAGCCTGGCTGTGCCTCATGTCGAGGAATGGCTCGAGCGATTACGTGGCGCCTACACACGCCTCAAGCAGCTCACCGTCGAAATCCTGCAATGGGAATGGGATCGCCTGGAACGACTCCGCCAGCATCGCCTCTTCGCGAATCCGATGCAGGCCATCGAAGATGGCAGGCAGGAACTTGATGAATGGAACGAGCGGCTCGTTGCAGCCATCCAGCGCCGCTGGCTTACCGCACAAAAGGAACTGGCTCGTTCCTCGGCCGTGCTGGCCGCTCTCTCGCCACTACAGGTACTGGGACGTGGTTACAGTGTCACACGGAACACCACCACCGGGCAGCCTCTTCAGAAGAGCAGTGATGTTGCACCGGGTGAGAACATCGAAACCATCTTGCAAACGGGCAGGCTCATCAGCAGGGTCGAGTCTGTATCATAGGGGTTATGGAAATTACCAAGAAAACAACATTTGAAGACGCCATCGGTCAGCTCGAAACGCTGGTCAAGCAGATGGAAGCCGGGCAGCTGCCCCTGGCAGAATCGCTGCAGGCCTATGAAGATGGCATCAGCCTGATCAAGCATTGCCACGGTTTGCTCAAAGCTGGCGAAGCCCGCATCATCAAGCTCACCGGCAGCGACGAAACCGGTCGTCCCCGCCTGGAACCATTCCTGAACGACAGCAACGGGTAGAGGTAATTGTCATGCCAGTGACACTGCCTGCGTTTTATGAACCGCTGCGTGCGGAAGTGGATACCTGGTTGGATCGGTATCAGGCAGAGCTGGAACATCATGCGAGCTTGCCCAGGCGTTTGCTGGAAGCGATGCGATACACCTTGCTGGCTCCCGGCAAGCGAGTTCGTCCCATCCTGACTTTGCTCAGTTGCGAAGCATGCGGCGGTGACTATCGGCAAGCACTGCCCGCTGCCGCTGCGGTCGAGATGATTCACACCTACTCGCTCATCCATGATGACCTGCCCGCCATGGATGATGACGACCTGCGCCGCGGTCGGCCTACGTGCCACAAGGCGTTTGACGAAGCGACAGCTATTCTGACCGGTGATGCACTGCTGACGTTGGCATTTCAGGTGCTTGCTGAAGAATTGAAGCCAGGTGATCTGGCTTCACGGTGCATCAGCGTACTTTCCAACGCTGCTGGCATTCACGGGATGGTAGGCGGGCAGATGGAAGACATCCTTCAGGAAGGCCAGTCATCGGGAACCATTGAGCAGTTGAAATCGATCCATGAACGCAAGACGGGGTGGTTACTGCATGCAGCGGTCCTGATGGGTGCCGAGATTGCCTTTCATGGCAAGGAACCGGATGTTCGATTCATGGCAGTACAAAACTACGACGGCAATCTAGGTCTTGCCTTCCAGATTGCCGACGATCTGCTTGATGTTCAAAGCAACTCTGCCACCCTGGGCAAAGCCACCCAAAAAGATGCCAGCCACGGCAAGCTCACCTACCCCGGCCTCCTCGGCATCGAAGGTGCCCAGCGTGAACTGAAACAAGCTCATGAACGTGGGCTAGCTGCACTGGAACCACTCGGCACCAGTGGCAGGAAGCTAGCCGAGTTGCTGACCTATGTGGTAGAACGGGACAGGTAGGGCACGCTGTGCGTGCCTCAACTCGATGAGATTCCACTGCGACTATATTGGCGATATGT
>CAYPJB010000153.1:0-9739 GCA_964410845.1 uncultured Bacteroidales bacterium
CAGGTTACCGTGCAAACTCGACGAGGCAACTTGACCTTGCCGGCTTGGATCGATGGCCGTGGTAAATGCCCGCCTGGGCACCTTTTTATTCCGTTCTTTGATGAAAAGCTGATGTGCAATGTGCTGACCCTGGAAGCGCATTGCCCGTACAGCAAGCAGCCTGATTACAAGAAATGCTCTGCTCGCATTACGAAGGCAAGTTCTGCGGCACCGTCTCAAGGAGGATAATCATGCCATCTTCCAACTCGAAAGACAGCATGGCACCATTGCCTCACGATGTGGATCACATCGTCCCGAATCCCTTGCGGCGATATGTTTCACTCATTGTCCTGCTAGGCCTTGGAGTAGCCTTGGGTGGCTATCTGAAGGGGATTCAGGAACCGCATCCAATAACGCAACCAGCCAAGCCGGAGCTTGCAACAACTGAAGGAATACCAGAAGCGGTAAGCTACAGCGAATTACCCTATGCATCACTCAAGCCCAACAGTGAATGGACCTCCGATTTAAACCAGCTGAAATTTGGCAAACCGGGTGTATTCGAGCCTGTCATCCGAACAGAAGACATGAAGATGCAGGCACTACTTGATCGATCCAAGAACCGTGCTTATGATTCCGCACCTCCCGTCATACCTCATGGCATTCAACAGATGACAACCAGCAACTGCCTGGCTTGTCACAACGATGGAATCAAGGTCGGGGATCGAGTTGCAACCAAGATCAGTCATCCTGTTTACACCAACTGTACGCAATGTCATGTGGAAGACACTCGGACTGAGATCAGCACAGCGTCCCCCTTACTCACTGAGAACGACTTCCAAGGCACCAAGCGGGCCGGGGCTGGCACGCGAGCCTGGTTAGGCGCCCCCCCAACTATTCCCCACACCACCTGGATGCGACAGGATTGCACCAGTTGCCACGGACTTGTTGCACGTGCTGGAATTCGCACTACCCATCCCTGGCTTTCCAATTGCACCCAATGCCACGCACCCTCAGCTGCATTGGATCAAACCGCTTTTGGCAGGGACTAATCATGGAACAATCAATCCCTCTACCCGAACTCTGGCAAGGCTATCTCGATCATCAACAATTACTGCAGTATGTTGACGACCTCGAGACACATGCAGAGATCTTCAGCATCCAGATCAAACAATCACCACATCAGATGGTGACATCGGAGCCCGGATATCTGAAAGCATCTGTAGCGGGCGTAGAATCAAGGGATATTTTTGCTGTACAGGTTCGTTACGGCTATCAGGGTCGAGAGTGGTGCGATACGCTCATGAAACACGGCGATGCGATCAAACTGATTCGAATGTCCCATGAGATGACAATTCAGCAACATGAGTCTACCGATTCGTTAACTTGACCACTTCATGCCTGTCGTCAGAATTTCAACATCACTGCTTGTTGGTCATTAACTGTAATCCACGGTTTCCCATTTTTTGGTTTGCGCCGACCGGTATGCTGCGTCGAGAATGCAACTTACTGTGTAACCGTCTTCGAAAGTTTCACGGGGCATTTGCCCCTTGGCTACACACTCAATGAAGTGTCGCATTTCTTCTCGGTAGCCATAGACCCACGCTTCATCAACCGGCGGAAACAGCCAACCGGTATCGGCTTGGGCTTTTTCCACCGTGTAGCCAGCACCAGGTTGTGAAAATACCCGGAGTGATGTTTCGCGTGTCACGTCTGTGAAAAGTACTCCTTCAGTGCCATATACCTCGTTTCGCAGGTCCAGGCCGCCAGCAGCCGTCCAGCTCAATTCCGCTTGAGCCATCTGGCCGCCCTGGAAGCGCATCAGCACGACTGCATTATCTTCGGCTTCCGTGCGTTCGTGATGGACAAGTCGATCCGTCCACGCCATGACTTCGACAACGGGGTTGTCCTTTCCAATGAAATATCGAGCAGCTTCAATCGTGTGACACCCCATGTCCAGCAGAGCACCGCCGCCTGCGAGTTCCTTGTTCCAGAACCACTCGCTGTGTGGGCCACTATGCGCCTCACGAGAACGCACGGTCAACACCTTACCGATGCCACCCTTATCGATATACGCTTTCGCTTTCATTACTGATGGGCTGAACACTTCCGTTTCGGCATAGCCATGCAACACACCTGCTTCCCGCACAGCATCGAGCATGATCTTCGCTTCGTGTCGGTTCCGCGCCAGAGGCTTCGTACAGACAACATGTTTGCCGGCCTTGACACAACGGATTGCCAGTTCCATATGCACATGGTTCGGCACACCCAGTACGATCAGGTCCAGATCCGACCGGTCAATGACTCCGAACAAATCGGTAGTTGCCTCGGCAATGCACCATTTCTTTGCGAATCGTTGGGCGTTCTCGGCCCGGGGCGATGCCACCACCGGAATGGTCCAACCCGGTACATCCTGCAAACCCTGCAGGTAGAAATTACTCACAAAACCCGTACCCAGCAGCCCGATCCGAACAGTCATGAACCGCTCCTTGTGGAGTAACGAGGCATCCCAGCAGTTTACAAGCGTGCCACATCTCGTTGGCCAATTTCTTTGATTCGGCTATCGGGCCACTTTTCAAGGTATGAATAGCGTGGGTGTCGCGATTCCTTGTACGGATTGTTACTTGCTGCGTTATAACAGCAGATCAGTGCCCAGCGAGGATGAGTGCTTCGGTTCTGGGCTGAGCAGTGAAGCAGGTTGCAGTGAAAGAAGATCGCTGAACCCGGCTCCAGTTCGCAATGTACCAACTCCAATCTCTCCAAGGCAACGTTGACTCGCTCCATGTCGGCACCCGTCTGATCGCCCACTTTGATATGATCGATTCGCCCCATATGGTGCGATCCCTTAAGCACTTGCAAGCAACCATTTTCTTTTGTGGCGCGGTCCACCGCAATCAGGCAACTTACTAGATGTGGAAACAAGCAGGCATTGTTGTACCAGTAGCCATAATCCTGATGCCATTCCCATGCACCACCAGTCAGCGGTTCTTTCAAGATCATTTTGTGGTGGTAGTGATACACTTCTCCCCCAAGTAGACGCTCCACTGTATCGACAATGCGTCTGCTTCGGACAAATGCACTATAGATATCGTCACCCAGTTCATTCTCGACAGTGAGTTTGATTGTACCGCCCTGTCCATCGCGCCGACTGGCAGCTTCCTGGCCGTGCTGATGTTGCGCCCGTGCGAGGGTACTCAAGAGGTTCATTTCCTCGGCATCGAAGAGGTTCTCGGCAATGAAATAGCCGTCTTCTTGAAATTGTTGCAATTGATCGTTGTTGATGTGAAATCCGTTCATCGGTTTAGTTTCTCCTCGTCGCACTTTCAGTCTGGGGCTCGTGGTTATCCTGGTCATAGCCAGGTGTGAAATCCTATCAGGCGAGTATATCCCGCACGACAACTCCTGAAACATCCGTCAGCCGGTAATCACGGCCGGAATGACGGTAGGTCAAGCGTTCGTGGTCAAGCCCCATCAGGTGCAGGATCGTGGCATGGAAATCGTGAACGTGGACTAGTTTGTCTGCCGGACGGATGCCATAGTCATCAGATGTTCCGTAGCTCATTCCGGGCTTCACCCCTGCTCCGGCCAGCCATGACGAGAAAACCCAATGGTGATGCTCACGGCCCCTGGCATCGGCAGCGGCGTTGAAGGGAGTACGCCCAAACTCTGTCGTCCAGACAACCAGCGTATCTTTGAGCATGCCACGCTGCTTGAGATCACGCAAGAGACCGGCGATAGGTTGGTCGACGTTCTTTGCGAGTGGTGCATGCGTCATCATGTCCCCATGGGCATCCCAGTTATTCGATGAACCAACATCGATCAGTTCGACAAATCGAACGCCTCGTTCAACCAGTCGTCTTGCAACAAGACATTGCCAGGCAAAGCCCTTGGTGCTGCCACGTTCGAGGCCATAGAGCTTGAGGGTTGCCTCGGTTTCCCTGGAGAAATCAAATACCTCGGGCATCTCTGCCTGCATCCCGAAGGCGGTTTGATAGGATTTCATCCGAGCCTCCAGGAGCGGATCATGGGAGCGCGACGACAAGTGCTGTTGATTCATTTTAGCCAGGTAGTTCAATTCCAATTCCTGCAAGCGACTGGCGGGAACACGTCGATGGATGTTGGCTACAGGTTCTGTGCCGGGCACAACGAGGGTTCCCTGGTGCGCTGCGGGCAGAAAGTCACTTCCCCATACTTGACCGCCGGCATATGGAGACTGCGGAGCTATAACCATGAACGAAGGGAGATTACGGTTCATGGTGCCAAGGCCATAGCTCAGCCAGGAGCCGATACTGGGCCTGGCGAACGTGAACGATCCGGTATGGATACCGAGAGTTGCTTCATAGTGATTGGTATGATCCGAAGTCATGGAGCGAATGACGCACAAGTCGTCAACACACTCGGCCATGTGGGGAAAGAGCGAACTGACACGCGTGCCACTTTTTCCATGCGGTGCGAATTCCCACCGCGGTCGGGTGAGGTACATCTTGTGATCGCCTTTGCGTCCCTGAAACTCGTTGACCGAGACGGTCTTGCCTGCATCGGCAAAGAGCTTGGGCTTCTCATCCCACGAGTCAACGTGTGAAACACCACCACTCATGTAAAGAAAAATGACATTCTTCGCTTTAGCAGGAAAGTGCGTTGGCTTGGGTGCGAGCGGATCAGATGCCCCCGGCTGTGCGTTATCTTCGGCAAGCAACTGCGACACCAGGCCCGGCAACAACATCGTGCCGCTGATCATCGATCGCAGCAGACCACGACGGGAAGGATCAAATATTGGATTCAGACTCATCAAAGGACTCACTCGATGTGCAGGAATTCATTAGAGGCGAACAACGTACGTAAGAATGCAGCCAGGGAACGCTCATCGATCTTATCATTCTTCCCGGCATTGAGTTCGGCTCGGTAGGAATCAAGAAAGACAGTTGCGTCTCTCATCTCTGCGTGTGTAGGCGATCTACCTAACGTTTGTCGATATGCCTGGATGATACTCTGTGATTCGTTTGCACAATTATCACGAAGTCGTTTGGCCCATTTTTCGCTCGCTGCGTGAATGAACGGATCATTCAGAAAGTAAAGCGACTGCGTAGGAACCGTTGTCACAAGGCGATCAGCTGTGGATGCGTTGGGATCTGCTCCATCAAACAGTGCGAGGAAGGGATGCCGCTTGAGACGCTGTGTCATGAGATAAATGCTTCGTTTATTGCTCGCATAGACGGCAATGAACGGAGCATGTTGCGTAAAACCCCAACTGATCGGTGATGGGAAAGGATGTTCTTGCCCGGGTACTGGATCAAGTTCGCCGCTGATTGCCAAAATTGCATCTCGGATTTCTTCAGCGCTGAGGCGACGACGAGGAAAGCCGCTATAGAGATCGGGCATCGTGCCGTAGGATTGCTGATACGTCGAGCTAAGCATGATCAGGCGATGCATCGATTTGATCGACCAGCCATTCCGCATGAATTGCATTGCCAGATGATCCAGTAGTGCAGGATCAGCGGGGACTTGGCCACGAACGCCAAAATCATTAGGCGTTTTCACAATCCCTTGTCCGAAATGATGCTGCCAGATGCGGTTGACCATCACACGTGCAGTGAGCGGATGATCGGCCCGTGTGATCCATTGCGCGAGTTCAAGCCTTCCGCTTCCACTCGTACCCGAAGGCAACGGGCCACCACCAAGGGCTTTGATGAATCCACGTGCCACTTCTGCACCAGGTTGTTCAGGTTCTCCTCGCAGTTGAATGCGCGCATTATGAGGCGTCCCCTCTGCTACTCCATAAGCCATGGCAAAGGGTTCTTTAGACATCAGAACATCCAGTTCTTGTCTGGCCTTGGCTGTATTCGCTTGAATAGCAGTTAGTTGCTGTCGAATTTCCGTAACCTGTGTAAGACGCTGCATTTGTAATTTTTCGTCGGCAGCAATCGGGGATGCATCAACTGGTCTGGTACTCTGGTCGCCATAATAAAAGTTGTCCGCGTCAAGTGATGGCCGAACGCCAGGTAGATGGCCATAACTGTCAATAAACGAATAGTCGATCACGCCATCCCACTGACTTGCCAACTGGCCGGTGAAACTGATCGAACTTTTCTGCGAAGCCAGTACACCTGAGTAGGTTTTAGCTTTCAGATCGAGCGACAGTTGAACATGGTACCACTGGCCTAAAATCAGTTGACCGACAGATTGATTCTTGTCAGCACTACGATGAAAAAACTCTCGGTCATTGAAAAACAGTTCGATGGCAGCAGAAGTTCCCGG
Source organism: uncultured Bacteroidales bacterium (assembly GCA_964410845.1). Taxonomy (GTDB): domain Bacteria; phylum Planctomycetota; class Planctomycetia; order Gemmatales; family HRBIN36; genus JAEUIE01. The sequence goes on from CAYPJB010000153.1 coordinate 6,232, forward strand.
CCCATGACCCAGGTAATATCGCCATGTCCCTTGGCCTCCAGCGGCATTGTTTTCAGATCGAAAGTCAAAGCTGGCAAAAAGCCGTTGCTGATCGTCAGGCTTGAGTTTTGTCAGCATCAGGCCAAAGCCATCGTATTGCCCTCGGTTGGGCATGTGCATGCCCAGCTTACCGGCAGGATAGCGATTCTGAAAAGGGCTTTGCGAACTGGCTGAAAGCTTGACGACACTGTTGGGACCGGCATTCCATGGAAATGCGGGCGAAGCATTGTTTGTTTGTAGTTCCAAATCTCCATCAATTCCGGTTATTGACTGCAATCGTTCATTCAGGTGCATGGGGTTCTGCTCGTTTTTCAACGAAGCAATAATCGGTGATTCCTTCGAAACTGGCGGAATGGGAGTAACATCAATTCCAAGGTTGTCAAACTCGATAGCTGGCAACTTACCTTCGTTCGTGCCATGGCGATCGAACATCACTTGATCAATGACATCTGGCCAGACATGTGTATTTGGCTTGGCAGTAAAATCGTGTGTCGAACCCGGTATCCCGACACGACCTGAAAACGCCTTTTTCTCCAGATCCAGTGTCAGCTGCAGATTATACCACTGGTTCACCGTTACTTTACTGATCGGTGCGAGTTCCTCTCCTCTCCGAAGTGATACTCCATCACCTGAGATTAGAATCTCGACTGCTGACTTCCCCCCAAGAGCACCCAAAGAAAAGCGGTGCGATGTTTTCGAACCTGGCTCCACTGTAGTTACTCGAAAGTCGAGATTGACATACAAGTGATGGCAGTTCGCAGATGTCCTTTGAGGATAAATCGCTTGCGTGATCTGGTACATTCCCGCATCGGCTGGAATACTGGTGCCAACCTTGCCTGCACGGAAGAGGTTCTGGTAGGGACTTTGTGCAGCATTCGTAACAGCAATCTTGCCCTGATACCGCCAGGGAGGAACGAGTACTCCGTTGCTTCCACCTGCTGCGGTAGCCTGCAACTCAAAGTCGCCATCCAACTCGTGTAAAGAACACAACAAGGTATTGGTGATCGGCTGCTTCTGCAAAGCAAGTTTGCCAGCCAGCATGGCCAACTGCTGGTTATACTCGCGCCATTTTGCCTGGGATTCATCAGGCGGGAGGAGAGGCGCCAGCGAACGTACCTTTTGCTTCTGTTCTGAACCGGGGAATGCATAACGGGTGCTGTCGAAGATGCCATACAGAGCATAGTAGTCGTGCATGGAAACGGGATCAAACTTGTGGTCGTGACAGCGGGCACAACCCAGACTCAGCCCCATCATCGATTGACCTAAGGTATCGATGGTGTCTTGAATCGTGAGATGATGGTAGTTTTCCGAATCGAAGCCAAAACGACGGGAGATCGCCAGGAATCCCGTAGCAGTCACGCGTTCGGCAAATCGCTCACGAGGCTGTTGGCTGGCTAGCACATCGCCTGCCAGCTGTTCACGCAGAAACTCATCATAAGGTTTATCTGCGTTGAAAGACTCAATCACGTAGTTGCGATATCGCCAAGCAGAGGGCACGGGGTAGTCAGCCGTTTCGCCGGCAGTGTCGGCATATCGAACTACATCAAGCCAGTGTCGCCCCCAGCGCTCTCCATACGCTGGTGATTTGAGCAAACGTTCTACGACATGCTCAAATGCCAGTGACGAAGTATCTGCCAGAAACGCGTCTATCTCCTGCAGTGTCGGCGGCAAACCTGTCAGATCAAATGTCGCTCGACGAATCAAAGTCAACTTATCAGCAGGAGGTGCTGGGTTGATTCCTGCCAATTCCTGTTTTGCTCTGACGAAGGAATCGATGGAGGTTTTCCCCCAAGTTTTATCCTTGACCACGGGCGGTGATACATTGCGAACGGGCTGGAATGCCCAGTGCCTGGTGGTTTCAAACTTCTTCGAAGACGACGGCCAGTAGGCTCCCGACTTCACCCAGGCAACCATGTCCGTAATCTGATCAGGCCGCAAGGCATGCTTCTTCTCGGGAGGCATCGCGGCGATACCGTTTTGCCTTTGAATCGCTCGAATCAACAGGCTGTCTTCCGGCTTGCCGGGTACTATTGCCGGGCCTGAATCCCCTCCTTGCAATAATCCCTCACGGGAATCAACTCGAAATGATCCAGAAGTCTTTCCATCACCATGACATCGAAAACAAGTACCCAGCAGAACTGGCCGAATCTTTGACTCGAAGAACGCTTCACGATCGTCGGCCTGCAGCGAACTGGTTTCAACAACCCACAGGCTGAGGACGAGCCAAACGCAGATCAGAGTAAATCGAGGCAAACGTCTACTCCTGTCATCAACCTGTAAGCGGAGTCGGTGTTTTTTGTAAGCTGACAATGGACAATAGCTGCGGCGGGACTGCTCATAAAAGCAGCGATTCCAGCATAGTAATAGCATAGTACACGATCATCTACAGAAATCCTAGCTTGGTCCTGAAGGAAGCAGTGCTTTCGAATACGCTATTCGTCAACTGTACCGTTCTGTTTCTTCGTTCCTGCTGATACTCCAGGGCAATCCCCACGTACAACACAAATTTTTGCAGAGGGGTAACTTCACTCCTTACTTCACCTCCAGCATGATGCTTTCGGAGTGACTGTTGAACTCCGGAGCGTACATGCATTCGATGTGCGCCATGCCGGTGGTATATTGGCCTTTGAGTTGTATTCGAACAGCATACTCAAAGACATACGTCCCTTTGGGCAGGTAATCGATGAAGAAGTGACTCGCAGTATCCTTGGTGCTTTCGTAGTATCCCAAACCATCCTGGTACTTGTACCGTGAAAGCACATTGACTGGCTCAGTGCCACTGCCACGATGATCCTTGAGATGAACATACTCCATGTCGCGGTCCGTGCGGAGCACGATGCGAACGACCACTTCATCGCCCACATTGGCTGGTCCCTGGATGGCTTCCAGGACCGGACCTTTTTTTGTGTAGGTACGTTTGAAAAGCTGCTTTTGAAGCTTCAATGGTGTGCCTTCTTGTGGCGTTACTTTATTGAAATCTTCCAGGTATTGCCAATGAATGCTGCCCCAGGCTACCCCGGCATCGGTCTTCTTCAGTTCAATCTTTCCGAACTCTGGCTTTACTTCAGCCCTGATGAATTTCTGCTCGTAGAAGCCCGTGCCTGCTTCCACCTTCTCGGGTTTAATGGGCAATCCACCCAGTGACATTTCCACCAGTGCATTTGACTTGAGCAGATTGTCTCCTCTCAGCAGCAAGCTGTAAACAGCATCGGCTGTGGACTTGGTCGTCTTCCAGTTCTGAGTCTGCTTTTGTTTGATCAGCCAGACTTTGCAATCTTCCACGGCTTGAGTGTCGTTCATGACTTCATCGAACGCTTCGATCATCAACGCCTGGGTTTCAATGGGGGCGTGATACCACCAATAAGATAATTCCGTATCTCGCCAGAATCGGCCCATCTCTTCATTGGTGACGCTTCGTTCCTTGATCGAACGCATGATGTCCATCGGTGTTGCTTTGTCGCCGAATCGT
>CAYPJB010000154.1:0-9655 GCA_964410845.1 uncultured Bacteroidales bacterium
GAATCCAGCAGTTTGCGGGCGGCATGGGACACTTCACTCACCGCCTGATGGAACGCCTTTTCGTTTGCCTTCGACGGCGTATTGAAGCCCGAGAGTTTGCGAACGAACTGAAGAGAAGACGCATGAATCTCCTCGTCCGTTGCGGGAGGATCGAAGTTAAAAAGCAACTTGATGCTGCGGCACATGGTTTCTCTCCCGTGTTCGGTGCAAGTCGTGCGATGACTTCGCGAGATCGCTCACTGCTTTGCGAGTACGCAAAACAGTGCCACTTGACTACTTCCCCTTCTCCAACAGCTTGATCTCCACCTTGCGGAACTCCACGGGGTGGCTTTCTGCCTGCAGGGAGATGTAACCTTCTGAGATGAGGAGGGGCAGTCCTTTTCGTGTGGCCAGGAACTTCTTCGTATTCGCATCGCCTGGGTCGTACTGGGGTTGTTCATATTCGAGGATTACTTCGCCATCGATAAGGTGGCGGATTTTGCCGCTGCCGTGTACTTCCATGTCGATGGTGACCCACTGGTCGCCGTGGTAGGTTTTGGATTTCGAGTTGTTGCAATGCTGGGTGATCAGTTTGCCACCCATCACAATGTGGGTACCTGGCGAGCAGACGTTGCCGGTCGTTCGTTTGCCTTGCCCGGATCCGCCGAGGAACTGGGCTTCGATGGAGATGGGGAAGTCCTGGTCTTTCTCCATCGTCTCGGGTGGCTGACAATGCAGCATGGCACCACTGTTGCGGAACGCCCAGCCGGGGCCCCCTTTCGCCTGGTTGCCGACGAAGCGATATTCGACCCGAAGAATGTAGTGCGAGAAAGGCTGCTTGTAGAAGAGGTGGCCAAACTTGCCATCGAAGCTGGTGTATTTGTCGTAGGCCACCTTCAGGATACCGTCTTCCACGCGGAAGGTGTCGTTATGGTTGTCGCCCAGGGAATAGCCCCGAATCTTGGGAGTCCAGCCGTCGAGGTTCTTGCCATTGAAGAGCGGAACAAATTCGCGAGTGTTAGGGACAGCATCCTGTGGTGGCAGGACAGCGAAACAGAGGGCCAGGAGGAGAGATGACATCAGGGAGTTCCGCGTAAAGCTTGGGTAGATAGCTCACGTTATCTTATGTAGAAGACGTGACAACCTGCACTATCAATGTGGCACCCTGATCTCGATGCCGTAGCGTGGTGCCGTCGCCAGCAGTTTCTCGATGTCTTCCATGGTCGGCTTGGGGGCAGTCGTCGTGCCTGGAGCAACGGGCTGGCCTACTTCCAGGAACATCTGGTCGAGCCCGGCCGGGACGACGGTGATCAGCATCCGGGCTGGCTTGTCGCTGGCATTCCGGAACGAATGCAGAGAGCCAACAGGCATGTTGGCAAACATCCCCGGCCCCGCGACGATGGTCTGTTCACCCACCTGAAAGGTAATCTCCCCTTCGAGGATATAGAAGCCTTCTTCCTCGCGACTGTGGATGTGTGGCGGTGGTCCGCCTCCTGGCGGTATGAGAGCGTCGAACAAAGCGTAGGTGCCGTTGGTGTCTTCGCCCGTGGCCAGGAAACGGTAGATATCTCCCACGACAGCAATTGTTCGGCCTTCGGTGGGTGGTCTGAGGATCGGTGGGTGCGTCATTGCCATTTTTCTTTTCCGATTGCGGGAAGCTGATAGAACACGATGCGATCAAGTTAAGTTACCATTCGTGCTTCATCCTGAAAGTATTGTCGATAGTTCATCTTGCCAGTCAAGCAGCACCCCCTGCCCTAGCCGTTTGTTGCATCACAGCTAATTACCCTGCCCTTGAACCTGTGTTACTAGCCGTTCAACGCCGCTGGCGATGCGTTCTTCGATGTCGCCGGCCCAGCGGTAGGCGGGGCGACCATATTCGTAGAGAAACGTACCTCCTTCGTAACCGCCTTCGTCCCAGACACGCCGGGAGGGAATGTAGGCGATCATGTCGTCGGTGTACCCCATCACCCACGTGCCCTGCCCCCATTGCCGCTTGAAACGCAGGGCATAGTCCACCACGGTCTCCGCACCCGTCCCAATCCAGAGTGTGTCGGCACCAAGTCGCCAGGCGTGCAGCGGATACGGATACGAGATGGCGAATACTTCACCAGCCTGTCGCCTGGCCAGCAATCGCTTGGCCCAGCGTGCGTGAATGGCATTGGCATCGTTGGCTGCGGTCTTGAGCTGAGCATCGCTGACGGTCTGAAGATAAGGCAGGTCAACCATGGCAAAGGCCACTCGCAGTTCGGGCTCGATGGTCTTCAGCCTGGTGAGCAGCGTTTCTTCCACGGCTGCAGCCAGCATCTGGCCATACCGTTCGCAAAGTTCAACGGTGCGACGAGGTAACGGATTCTGGTCGCCACCGCAGGTGTTGACGAACATGGCAGTTACGCCGGGATGACTCTTCTCCAGTGCCAATTGTGCGAAGCCGGGGTAATCACCACAGTAGGTGTTGAAGCTGAGCGTCGTAGGATGGCAGGCGTAGCCGAACAGCACCGCTTCCAGCTTGCCTCTTGGCCGGTGGACGGTGAGCACCGGTACCGCATGATCGACAGGCCCGCGACGGGTCTGGCCGCTAGAGATCATCTCAGCGACTTTGGCTTCCTGGTTGTTCCGTCGATTGACGGCAAACGTGGTGGTGCCTGTGCCCGTACTCAGTGTAGCTGGGGCCAGGTTTTTGAGAGCGTCGCCCACAAGGGTGACGGTCCGCTCGATCATCTGCCTGGTATACTCGTTGACGAGTTCCACCTGTTCCTGTTCCAGCGGGTAGTAGTCCTGCAGATCGTCACCCAGCCGAGGGCTGCAGTGGTTGTGGGAGAAAGTGAACATGACCTGGGCACGCGACAACTGATACCGGGCCTGCAGTTGCTGAAAGACCTGGTCGCTCATGCTTTTGGGCACGCCCTGAAAATCGCTGGTGATAAGGACCGCACGCTGACCGTCCGGAGCTTCGAGAGCCAGGGCTTTCATCCAGAGATCATGGAGCTTGCCCGCGGGCACGCGCTTGGTGCCATACCCTGCCAGCCAGACCGACTTCGTGGGGGTGATGATGGTACGTGCAACACCGGCTTTCCAGGTCGGCTGGGCAGCTTCAGAATGGTGCTTTGGTTTCGCTACAGTTGTACACGCTGCAGATGGATTCCCAAGCAAACACAGGACCATGCAAATGATGATGGCTGAGAGTTGCTGCAGGGTGTGGTGCATGAAGTAGTTCCAGCGGGTTCGTCTGGATAAAGGCTCAAGGTGGGTTCATCACAGGGCCTTCCCTTGTACCACACTGGAATGAAGAACGCCAAGGGATTGGCGGTAAGGCATGACTCATGAGAACTAGTGAGGTTGCTTCAGTCTCAATCAAGGCATGCCGATAGTGAGGAACTTCGGTGCATCGCATACAATAACAGACATGCAAACTCCACTACTCCCCCTGTCGCTGCTTATCACCACCACAGCTCTCCTGTTGGGGAGTATCGACCCTTCCCTGGCGGAAGACCCCATCCCGTTCATGCAGGATGTAGCGGGAAAGTACAACATCGAAGTGAAGCTTCTCAACTTCGGTCCCCCGGAGGCTTACACCAACACGAATGATCCCTACGTCGCCCTCTTTCACAACTGGAAAGGGAAGACGATGAATGGCATCCTGGTCATTGATGCGGTCAACCCGACCCTTGGCAAAGTGCGACTTACCAGTGCCGATAGCAAAACTACGGTGAACCTACCGTTTCGTTATGATTCCAAAACAGGGCGTATCACGCTGGATCAAAAGGTGGCGGAACTGGGTGGCAACCGGATCAAGATCGATGCTACTGCTCGCCTCGTTCCCCGTGGTAATCGCTATGCCGGGCAGGTGGAAGGCACTCTGATGGCCATCGATCCCCAGGGAGAACAGAAAGGCTGGCTGAAGTTTGGTTTTACAGGCAAAACTACCACAGTGCTGGAAAAGTATGTATCTGCAGTTACCGTGCCTAAGAAAGAATATCCCCCGAAAACATCACGACGTGACAGCGGCGCTCGCTTTTCGGATCTCTCCGGCCAGGTGGAAATCTGTCCGTATGACTATGACCGCAAGATACATGATGAGGACAAGTATGACATCGCCAAGATGGGTATGATCATCTACACAGATGACCTCATTATCACTGGCGAAGATAGTGGGGCCATCATCTCGTTTTCCGACATGACCACATTCCAGATGCTCTCGGAATCCAAGATCGTCATCGACACACCACCTGAACGAGACAGTAAGCTCACGCTGCTGATGGGTAACATCTGGGTCAACATCAAGAAAATGATCAAAGACGGCACGATGGAAGTGCATATGAGTCAGGCTGTTCTTGGTCCCAAGGGCACCATCTTCACCTGCAGGGAAACAGGCAAGTCTTCCGAGGTCAGAGTTCTCGAAGGCACTGTGGCGATGAAGCACAAGAAGACCGGCAAGGAACAACTGGTTTCCGCCGGCCACACGCTGGTCGCCACCAGCAAAGGTTTCAGTGAACTGACCACGTTCGATGTTCCCAGCGAGAAGGCCAAGTGGACCAAGCCCTCAGTCAAGAAGACGACAACCCGGCCAGCACCCACAGCCCTCACCGGGCCGTGGGTTCATCCGTCGAAGACCTTCCAATTGAAAGCCACCGAAGGCTGGGGTCACGTGCCGAACTATCGCAATCAGGTGGCTGACCGCGATGCCGATACGCTGATTGATTCAACTCAGCAGATCGCCCTTTCCGTGATGAAGCACCCGAATCACATCCATGATGCTCGCACCGCGTTTGGCCGCTGGCTGGCTGGCGTCTCCCGCTCGCTCACTCAGCCCGGGATGCGTGACCTGCGTGTGGAGAGAATCACCATCGGCACCATGCAGGGCTGGCGTGCCTGCTATCGGCTCGAATCGCCACTCATTATCTCCAGACTGTTCCTGGTTCACCAAGGACAAGGGTTTATCCTGAATGCCATCTATCCCAGCGACTTCGGCCAGGCTGAACTCCCTCGTGCGGTAGCCACGCTACTCAACTCGCTGGAAGTGATTCCGGCAACTACCAGCACCTCGGATGCACCACTGGGGGCGGAGCGATTTCGTTCAGCGGAACTGGAACAACTCTCTCGAGACTTCAGCATCGTGGCCTATGAAAACGGTGTGGTGCTGACCGATGCCGTGTCCAAGGTGAAACAAGTGGTGCGAGTTGATCGACCACACTTTAACATGCACGATAACGTCGTTAGCCTGCTCAAGGACGATCACGAACTGCGCAACCAGTTGGGCAAAGCAACTTCACCGGTCGTGGGCATCTTCGATTATCGTTTTAACATCCAACTGTATGAAAACGGCGTCGCCCTTCACGATCCTGTGACCTCGGTCGTGTGGGTGAAAGCCTACCCGTTTGGTAGCAGAAAATAATGCAACTCGATGGATGACATGCAAATAGTGAATGTTGCGCCCCGTCAGAACCTATGTTGATCTGCCGTTCAACTTACTCACCCACTTGCGAAGTTCGGGGTCGTCGATGACGGACTTCACCTTGGAGTAGGCAGCCTTGGCGGGGGCTTCAAGCGGTTCGATGGCGCCTTGCAGGGAGTTGCTGATGGTTCGCAGGGCGGGCATGCTGTATGCCATCGGGTCTGCTGCTGGCAGTTCCCAACTCGGCAAATTGTCAGGCAATGAAATCGCTGGGAGTTGAAGGGTGTTAGCCCTGGTTCGTATTTTGGCGAAACCATCTTGCAGATCGTTGATGATCTTCGTGCGTGTGTCGGCAACATCGGTTTGGTTGAATGGTTGCTTCAAATCACCCTTGGGCATTATCGAGAGGTACCAGGCCACGCAGGCAATCAACAGCGATGCGGCCAGGGCCAGAAGTGAACTACCCCGGAGCCAGCGCTGCTTGCGGCGTTCCCATTGATGACGCTGGAGCACTCGTTCCGCGAACTGATTGGGCACCGTCTCACAGAACGGGGCAGGTCTGATCGACAGCAGCGCCTGCCAGCTCTGGCACGGGACACAATCCGTGAGATGTTCCTGCAGATCGACAGGGAGCGGTTCGCCTCGACGTTCGTCGAGCAGTTCCTGAAAGCGATCCTGGGCGGCTTGGCAGTTCATCTTAGTCATGGAGTTCTTCACTCCTTTGATAGACCACACCGCGTTCCTGCAGGCGTTTGACAACCGCTTGCCGGGCACGATGGAGCCAGGTTTTGATGGTGCCGACAGGTTTCTGCATCATGCTGCCTATCGTCTCGTAAGGTACTTCATCTGCATGAAACAGGATGAAGACCTCACGGTATTCTTGCCGTAGCTCATCTACAGCAGCGTTGATCTCCTGTTGAATATCACTCGTCCGCTCGGCACCCGCTTCACGTGAAGGATTGGTATCCAGCAGCGAGGTGAGGTGCGGCCGACGTGCTCGCTTCCCGAGTGCCGTGCGACAGCGGTTGAAAGCGATACTGAGAATCCAGGGCTTGAGCGGCCTTTCCTGATCCCAGGTGTGCAGGCTGCGGAAGACCCGGATGAAGACCTCTTGTGCCAGGTCCTCGGCTTCATGAGGATCAGCCATCAGCCGACAGCAGACCCGGTAGACATCGTTTTGAAAACGGGTTACCAGGTCCTTAATCGCCATCGGATCGTTGGCCTGGCAGGCCTTCACCAGGACACGTTCGCTGTGCAGAAGCTGGGCCCCCTCCGTTTGCTCCATGGAATCCTCCTGAAGCAAGGTCAGAGTCGGCGATTTTCGCTCGTAGCGTAACGTGCTCACCAGCATCGTCCCTTATACTTGGGGGCTTGGGGGATTGTTTCAGGAATAGTTGTTAGTTGTTGGTTGCTGGTTGTTAGTTAAGACGGGTAAGACATCATGCCGCCTCCAAGCGGAAGGGGGTATGAGTCAGTTTTCTCTCTTAACCAACAACAAACAACCAGCAACTCTCCACTATATTTCCCACAAACCGCTTGAGTCCCCTTTTTATTCGCCTTAGAATCCTTTCTATTGGGCAACAACTTTCATTCTAAAGATCTGTGACCTATGCCGTCTCTAGTAGTGGTACGTGGGCCTAATGGGCCGCAGCGATTTCCGTTGAAGCAGGGGACCAATGTAATTGGCCGCAATCCTGAGTGCGACATCGTTTTCAGCGTCAGTGCGGTCAGCCGTGAACATGCGAAGATAACGTGGCGGAACAACCAGTTCTTCCTGGAAGACCTCAAGAGCCGCAATCTTACCATCCTGAACGATACGAAGGTGGAAGCTGACAAGCCGATGCCCCTGGGGCCGGGCGACAAGATCAAGATATGCGACTTCTACTGTGAGTTTGTCGACGAGACACACCCCAAACCATTCGACAATGAAGAATCAGGAACGGTAGTCTCCTCGGTGCAGGCCGGTGCCGGATCGGTGAATGTGCTGGCTTCCCAGCCCGCTGAACGCTTGCGAGTGCTGCTCGAAGTCTCGAACAGCCTGGCCCGTGCTGTGGAAATTGGCCCACTGCTGCCCAAGATTCTCGATGGCCTCTTTACGGTGTTCAAACAAGCCGATCGAGGCTTCTTCATCGTTCAGGATGCCAATGGGCAATTCGTTCCCAAAGCCATCAAGACACGCCTGGCACGAGATGAATCATCCGCACGATTCAGCAAGACCATCCTGGATAAGTGCAAGGACAATGCTGTAGCACTCTTGATCGAAGATGCAGCCCAGAACGAACAGTTCCAAATGGCAGCCAGCATCTCCGACTTCAAAGTCCGCTCCATCATGGCTGCTCCGCTGGTCTCGTCTGACGGCGAAGTGTTCGGCATCATGCAGGTGGACACGCAGGATCGCAAGAGCAAATTCACCAATGACGACCTGCAGTTGCTCATTGCCGTCGCCAACCAGGCTGCGGTGGCACTCGATAATGTCAAACTGCACGAGAATCTGAATCTGCAGCAGAAAATGGCTCGCGAGATCGAGCTGGCTGTGGAGGTGCAGAAGTGCTTCCTGCCGAACAAGCTGCCGGACGTTCCGCACTACGAGTTTTATGCCCACTACCAGGCGGCCCGCGAAGTAGGTGGCGATTTCTATGGCTTCCTCAATGTTACCAGTGACAAGATGGCCATTTCCGTCGGGGATATTGCCGGCAAAGGTGTGCCTGCCGCACTGCTGATGGCCCGTGTCAGTGGCGATGTGAACCTGGCAGTGCTGTCGCAACCCAATGCTGCCCTGGCGGTCAAGAAACTGAACGATCTCTTTCATCAGGCTGGAATCCCTGATCGCTTCGTGGCATACCTGCTCTGTATGCTTGAACCCAGCACGGGAAAGATCACGCTGGTGAATGCCGGCCAGGTTCCACCTCTGGTCCGAAGGGCCAATGGCACCGTGGAGGAGTTCGCCTCCAATGACAAGAACGGTTTGCCGCTCGGCATCATGGAAGATTTCGAATACGAACAAGTGGAAACCATGCTGAACCCGGGCGATTGTCTGATCATGTGCACCGATGGCATTACCGATGCCAACAATATCAAGAAGGAACAGTTCGGCCGCGAACGACTGCTGGCCGCCATCAGGAATGGCAGCAAGGAAGCACCGGCCCTGGGGCAGCACATCCTGCGGTCCGTCAAGGAATTCGCGACCGCTCCTGAGCAGTTCGACGACATGACACTCGTCTGCCTGAGCAGAACTGCGTAATGCCTGCTCGCCCCTCGGTTAGTTACGTGGTATGATGTGATGCGGCTGTTCAGAAGGAATCAACATGAGTTTCGAAGCTACCCAGGTTCGAACACACAAGGCGAAGCCCAAGCGGCAGTCGAAAGACAAGATTTATCACATGCCTCCCTATCATGTGATTCTGCTGAACGACGACGACCATACCTACGAATACGTTATCCGTATGCTGGGCGAACTCTTCGGTCACTCGCCGGAAAAGGCGTTCATGATGGCAAAGGAAGTAGACAAGTCCGGCCGGGCGATTGTCGATACCACCACCAAGGAACGAGCTGAGCTGAAGCAGGAGCAGATTCACGCCTACGGCGCTGATCCCCTCTCGAAGAATTCGCAGGGATCGATGTCAGCCGTGATTGAACCGGCGGAGTAGACTACGCCAAAATCAACCGCTGCATACCGAACTGTATTTACATTGTGCATACAGATAGTGTAATGTACATTACCTTCTGTTATTCAGGATTTGTATCGTGGCTGTAACAAACAAACCCAGCGTTGTGATCAATCTGCGAATGAAATCGCAGCAGCGTCAATTGATTGATCAAGCTGCCTCAGCTCTGGGAAAAAATCGAAGTGAATTTCTCCTCGAAGCAGCTACCCGGGCAGCCCAGGAAACCCTGGCTGATCAACGGGTTTTCCCCATGACTGCAGATCAGTGGAAGCAATTCCATGCAGCGCTCGATGCTGAACCCAAGGTGAATGCCAAACTGCGCAAGGTGTTGGTAGCCAAGTCGCCCTGGGAATCGCAGAAGTAAGTCATGGCATTATCTGCACCAGTTTCTCTTACACCTGACCATGTGCTCAGTGGCTTCACCTCTGGAATCACCAGTCTCGATGATTGGCTGGTGAAGAGAGCACTTGCCAATGAAGCCTCTGGTGCTTCGCGAACTTTTGTCGTCACTGATACTTTCCGTGTGGTGGCCTACTATGCACTGGCAACCGGCTCCGCACCACTTGTTGATGCTCCGGGTAAAGTGCGTCGCAACATGCCTGATCCGGTTCCTGTC
>CAYPJB010000155.1:0-9620 GCA_964410845.1 uncultured Bacteroidales bacterium
AGCTTGGGGTGAATGTTCACCACCATGTAGCGAAGGATGGTTTCGCTGAGCTTCAGATCAGCTTCGATCGCTGGGACCACGGGGCCGGGACCACGGAAGTAGAGCAGGTAGTACATGCCCTTCTTCTGGTTCTTGATCGGGTAGGTAAATCGGCGTTCGTCCCAGGGACGGCTTACGACCAGTTCGCCCTTGTGTTTGGCAATGACCTGATGCAGGGCATCCACCGTACCGGCTGCGTCGCCGTTGTACTTGTTTGCATCAAAGATCACCAGCATTTCGTACAGTTCGCCAGCCAAGTTACATCTCCTCATGAAACAGTGCGGTAGGAATCGGACCGATCAGGGGTTAGTCTGCTCGGCCGCACTGTGTTGGTTGTGTTCCGGGGGTTGATGCCCCTCGGATTTTTCTCCATCCACCTTGCCCTCCGTCCTGGCAGGCTTCGGCGGCTTTTGCTTTTTAGGCTCCTTTTCGGGAGCGTTGAAGCGATTCATGGTTACTGCAGTGCCTTCCTTCATCCAGCAGATCGCTGCCTGGGCGGCACGGATATTCATGTCATTGACTACGTCCCGTTCACTCGGTTTGAAACGAGCCAGTACATAGTCGACCAGGTCTTCCCGGCCCGGGCCACTGACACCGAGTCGCAACCGGGCATAGTCCTGCGTGCCCAGTTGCCTTTCGATATCTTTCAGCCCATTGTGCCCGCCTGCACTGCCTTGCGGACGCATCCGCAGTTGGCCGAGCGGCAGGTTAATATCATCGCACACTACCAGCAAATCAGCAGGGGAGACTTTGTAAAAGTCGAGAGCCTGTCTGACAGAACGACCACTCAGGTTCATAAACGTGAGTGGCTTCAGGTAGAGCACTTTGTCCAAGCCCTGCAAGCCCTCGGCGATTTCCGCGTCGAACTTGCGCTGGTATTTTCCGCCTCCCGGGCCACTCACCAGGATGTCCACCACATCGAATCCGACGTTGTGGCGGGTGCCTGTATAATTGGGGCCTGGGTTACCGAGACCGACCACGATCTTCATGCTGCCCTCGTGGTCGAATCGGGGTTATTTCTTCTTGGTATCCTTGGCTTCGGCTTCGCCTTCCTCAGCAGGCTTGCGAGCTGTAAGCACTTCCGGTTCAGCAACCGAGCTGCCTTCAATTGGCGTAGGCTCTGCCTGCTCAACATGCACGACGATCGCTACCACTGTTTCGTCCGCATCTGTAAGGGCTTTCACGCCTTCAGGCAATTGCAGATCACGAACGTGGATAGGCTGTCCCAGCTTCAGATCGAGAACATTCACCACGACCGCTTCAGGAATATTGACCACGGCACACTCGATTTCGAGTTCGTGCAGGTGGAAATTGAGCACGGCCCCGGCTGGAATGATCGGGGTGCCCTTCAGCTTCACGGGAATGGTCAGGTGAATGCGTTCGTCCGCATCGACTCGCTCGAAATCGACGTGAACCACTTCCTTGCCGAAGACATCCCACTGCACATCGCGAACGAGGCATTTCTGGGGCTTGGCACCCTTGATTTCAACGTCAATGATTCGCTGATTGTGGCGAATGACCGACCAGAAGTCGTCATGACTGATGGCAATATTCTCGTTGGCTTCCTTGTGACCGTAAACGACGGCGGGAATATTGTTCTGACGGCGGATCCGGCGTGCTTCGGCAGAACCAGCCCGAGCCCGTGTCTGGGCGGTTAAACTCTTCAATGCTTGTTGGGACATGACCTATACTCAGTGCAAAAAGGCAAACTCAGTCGCGAATGATTATCGTGCGAAGTGGGGTAGTGGATGGCAAGGGGTTGCGGGCAGAATTGTACGATTTACTGCGGGTTTTTGCCCTCTATTATCAACAGAGGTAGTCAGAAGGCAGCAGAGACCCATGCACTGTGGTAATTTTAATAATTGACATGCTTTACTGCCTTTGGTCAATGGGGAGAAGCAGGCGTAGCATTCGCGCCCCAGCTTAGGTAGGCTGGGTGCATGCGAAAACTGCTTTTCTGGCTGTTCGTACTGATGCTACCCTTGCTGTGGCTGGGTACCGGTATGTGGCTGGTGCCGGGGGCGAAGCCTCTTTGGCAGAAGCAGTTTGAGTATTGCAGCAAAGTGCTGGGTTACGTGGATGAGGGAAAGACGCTGCTGGCGGCGGAAGTTACCAGAGACGGGCAGCAGTTTCTAATGGGTATCGACCCGGTAACTGGCAATGAACAATTTCGACAACCACTGACCCGCGAGCACCTGCAGGCCAAAGCGAATCAGATTCGTGAAGCAGCACTCAGCGATGATGGACAGTATGTGGTCTTCCCCGCGGAAGAATTGAACAGTGACGACACTCAGATCATGCTCTACGACTGGAAACACAACGAAGTGGTCAAGCGGTTTCGAGTTGCTTCACAGGAATTCGTGAACACCGTTGTGCTGAAGCAAGGCATCCTGACAGCGTTAACTAATAAGCATGTCATGCAGTGGAAGCCCGATTCACCTGATAACGTTGTGGCAGTAACAACTCGCATGCCGAATCAAACGGGAGGCATAATCAGTGACGACTCATTGATGTATGTGCAAGGAAGCATCGACAATCAATCAGGAGGCTTTGTTACTTCTTTGAAGATCACCGACCTGATCAACAGGCAAGTGACCAGGACCAAGCAAATCCCATCACAAGTCCTTCTGATTCCTCAGTTTGATCGAGAACGCATCTCTACCTTAGAAATTATTCCGTCGCCGACGGCTTTGCCACCAAGTTATATTGTTCGCCAATATCAATTTGATCAAGACCATCAGTTGCAAGCCACAGGTCGAGAACGACGCCTGGATGTTTTTGGTTGGTTACGAGGCAGTACGGACGCTGTAGTTATCATCGAATCTGTGGATCAGCAATACTGGCGATGGACACTCACGAAAATACTCGGGAAGGCGACCATCCAACGTATTCCTTTTCTGTCATCGAAGGCTTGCCAGGCTCATGTCTATGATCGGGCCACAATGGAGAAACTCCATGTACTCAGTTTTCCAGAGGCTTACCAGAGTTACAACGGCAGACCGTTTCGAATTGAATTGAATCGCCAACACCCAGGACTAGCTATCTGGACAGAACGCAAGATTGACTATTGGCAACTTCAGTCGGCCACTCGGTTTCTTCCGCTCCTCGGTTTGCTCACTGGTTCCTTATTCAGTCTTCTACTCATCGTTCGTCGCTACCATGTCACTCGTCACATCCTTGCAATGGAATCCGTCCTTACGCCTGCTTGCTCCGGAGACTTACGTCCCACGGCTCTTTGAATCCTCATACCCCGCTTATCTTATGGCCCAACTCTTTACCCCCTGGCAACTTGGAACGCCCCGTTACACCGGGTTGCCTGCACTCTTTGGCTACGTCAATCAAGATGGTCGTCTCTGCGAAACCAACTGTGGGCTGGCTGCTTCCGCGACGCTGCTCACCTACTTCGGCAAGATGCAGGCGGCCCCCACCATCGAACCAGAGATGAATCCGAATATGCTGGCACTCGAAGAGAGCTTCCCTCCGAACATCCTGGGTGGGATAGCGGGTACCAGTCGAGGCAGAGTAGAGCGCATTCTCGATGCCTACGGCTGTGAAGCCTTGGAAGTCGATGGTGAGGAAGGGCTGCGTCAGTCATTGGCATCAGGGCAGCCGGTGGCAGTCATGTTGCAGGTAGAGGGGCAAAAGATGCTGGGAATGACCATGCCTGCAGGGCACTGGATGGTGGCCTACAGTTTCGATGCGGAACGGATCTATCTCACCAACTGGAGCGATGATGCCATGACGTGGGAAGAGTTCCGCGCCGGGTGGTCGGCCCTGTTCCCGTGGTGCATTAACATGCAGCGCAAGGGCTTGCGAGCGAGGCTCTGGTAGGGCACGTTGTACGTGGTTCAACTGGATGAGATTCTGTTGCAACTATACTTGCGATAAGTCATACGCACATTACGTGGGTAGGCACGCCCAGCGTGCCATACAGAAATTCGACTGGCAGTCGACCGATTCCCAAGTAGGATAAGCGTTTAGATTCCCGTCTGCTGGCGAGATTATGAGTGCAGAGCGTCGAAAACGTGGTGTTCCGGAAGGGCTGTTCAAGCTGTGCCCTTCCTGCAAGAACACCATTTTCGTGAAAGAAGCTGAGCAGAACCTGCATTGCTGTCCGCAGTGTCAGCATCACTTCACCATGCCCGCGAAGGCCCGCATCGAAAGCCTGCTGGATGAAGGCAGCTTCGAAGAATGGTGTACCGATCTTCGTTCCCTGGATCCCATCGGCTTCGTCGATCGCAAGCCCTATGCTGCCCGTCTGCAGGAAACCATGGCCAAAACCGGGCTCACCGAAGCAGCGGTGGTGGGCAAAGGCTTCATCCGTGGACGCGGCGTCGTGCTCGGCGTCACTGATTTCAACTTCATGGCTGGCAGCATGGGTTCGGTCGTTGGCGAGAAGCTGACTTATGCCGTCGAGAAGGCTACGGAGCTTAAGCTGCCAGTGATCATCGTCAGCGGTTCGGGGGGCGGAGCCCGCATGCACGAATCGATCCTCTCGCTGATGCAGATGGCCAAGGTCAGTGCAGCGTTGGCCCGGCACGATGCAGCCAAGGGGCTCTACATCAGCGTGCTGACCAACCCGACCATGGGTGGAGCAGCAGCGAGCTTCGCCACCCTGGGCGATATCATCCTGGCAGAGCCGAAGGCGATGATCGGATTTGCCGGCAAGCGAACGATCTGGAACACGGTGCGCATCGAGTTGCCTGCCGATTTTCAAACCAGTGAGTTTCTGATGGAGCATGGGTTTGTCGATCGGATCGTTCCCCGTGCCGAGTTACGAACGGAGATTGCCCGTCTGATCGATTTCTGCGATAACTCGATTTAGTGCTGGCTTCACTTCAGCGTGCTGCCGAGAATAGAATGCAGTCAAGGAGCTACTTCGCTCCGTTGTTGCAGGGAGCTGTTCGATGGGTTGGTTGTCCTCTCTCTTTGGACCGAAGAAGCCTGACCCGAAGAAGATGACGGCTGCGCAGTTCCGTAACATGCAGCTCAAGGATCTGATCGACAAAGCCAACAAGATTCCCAAGATCAAGATCAGTGAAAGGTTTACGCTCGAAGTACGCATCGGTCAGGGGAGCATGTCGAAGGTCTGGAAAGCCCGCGATAACAAGCTGGGCCGCCAGGTCTGTCTCAAGGTGCTCGACAAGGAAAAGACCAAACGCTTCGATGCCCGTTTTGTCGGCCTGGTGCGGCCGCACGAAGGCATCATCAGCACCTCGCTCAAACACAAGAACCTCGTCAAAACCTACGAATGGGGCTTCACCAAGGATGGCGAGATCTTCATCGTCATGGAACTGGTCGAAGGGATGGGGCTGAACTTCCTCATTGAAACCTCCAGCAAGCAGCTGGAAGCGAACCGCTGCAACTACCTCATGCAGGCAGCTGATGGCCTGGGCTACATTCATGAGCAAGGCTACATGCACCGCGACATCTGCCCACGCAATATGCTGGTCAACTCAGAAGGTGTTCTCAAGCTCATCGATTTCGGCCTGACAATTCCCAACACGCCTGAATTCTGCAAGCCTGGCAATCGCACTGGCTCTGCCAACTACATGGCGCCGGAACTGGTGCGACGCAGTTTCACCGATCATCGGGTCGATCTGTTCGCCCTGGGCGTGACAGCTTACGAAGCCTTCACCAAGGGCATGCCTTGGGAGACGGGTCAGTCGCTGCAGTCTGCACAAAGTCGCATGAATTCGCCGCCACGCGATCCCCGTGATCTGAAGCCTGACCTGCCCGTGCCCGTGGCAAACTTCCTGATGAAAGCCATTGCCCGCGATCCGAACGAGCGATTCCAGTCGGCACTGGAATTCAAGGAAGCTGTCAAACGCCTCGGGCTTCCGTAATCACTTCCTGCTATTGATGATCTTGATCGCCTGCCGGGCAGCCAGCCCGACGAAGCGATCGTTTTGCAGCCTTTGCAATTCGGGCAGACAGTTCTTCGTCCCTATCCGGGCCAGCACTTCGATGGCCATGTGCCTGACCTGGTTATCGAGATCACCCAGGTATGGTATGACGGCTGGCTCAGCTTCACTGCCAATCGCAATCAGGCACTCTGCTGCTTCCTTACGGTCGAATACATCCTTGAGTTTACGTGCCACTTCGTTGCTGGCACTGCTGACTTTGTTATCAGCATAGAACCGCAGGATGTCTTTCTTCGTCCAGTGATCGGCAAGCAACGATTCAGCAATGGTTCCGAGTCGTTCCTTTTGCTCCTGAGTAAAAGCCCACTTCTTGTAGACCTTCAGCACATCGGTTTTGTTATGAATGTCCTTGTCATCAAAGAGATTGAACAGGGCATCCAGCACTTCCTTGCGGCGTTCTTCTTCGATCTTGATTGTTTGCAGTTCGTTAAGAGCATCCCTCTTCTTCACCCAATCCGTTCCGGTCATTTTACTCAAGATGTCATCGAGGGATGCTGATCCACGGGCAGGCATGGAACCACCTGACTTCGATGGTGCTGGTTCAAACGGATTGCTTCCTGCATTTCCCGGGTTGTTCCCAGTCGCAGGTTCAAAGGGGTTGGCTGGTGGAGTACCGCCACGTTGAGCGCCAGTACTGCCTCCGCCGGCTGACTCGAATGGATTACTCGGCGAATTGACAGCATTTCCATTGTTCGCTGTTTCAAGGGATGAACGGGTAATGTCAATCCCAGCGGAAGCGAGAGACGTTTTCAATTGATGCAGTCGTTGAGAGACATCGTTCATGCGTTCCAGGCGGGCCAGTTGAATACCGATCTGCACTTCCAGCCGTTCAATCTGGCGAAGGTGCTGCCTGGCCATGGCAGATGATGGCTGAATGTTCTTTTGTTCCAGTGCTTCGATTTTCGTTTTGGATTGAGTCGCTGTGTCGAGAAATGGACGGACGCTGACCATGCTGAAGTCCAGACTGCTGGTATCGGTTACACGTTCCAGCGAATCGATAATGTTCTGAAGGGCGGACCTCTTGAGGCCAAGTGTCATTTCGAATTGTAACTGCTCGCTCGGTTCCAGGGGCTTAACGGGAACTGTGTTACCATTGTTTGCCGGGCTGTTGCCGGGCATCCGTGGCATATTGGGGACATTGCCAAAAGGTGCACCGGCGAAATTCAATCCGCCGCTCAGTTGCTTGAGTCCGAACCCTTGTTCACGTTCATACTTTTCGAGTGCAGCCATCACCCCGGGCTTGCTGGCAAGTTTCATTGCCACCGACATCATGCCTTGGATTTTGTCCTTCAGCAGTTGCTCGTATTTTAACCGCAATCGTTCGGACTCAACTTGATTAACTTTCATGCCACGCATCGTGTTGGCGATCTCTTTCAGTTCCGTACCAATCTTGATCAACTGGTCGTAGGTACCTGGAACGTCGTCCGCGGTATTGATGCCCTCGAACAGCTTGATGCATCGATCAAAAAGGGCAACAGACTGCTTCAGTGATCGTTCCGCATCAGAGGTTGCTAAGCTACTAACCAGGAAGAAGACCCCAACGCCTGCCCCGATGAAGGTTAGCACCGCCAGAATGCTGTAGACAATCAGGGCAACGGGAAACTGGCTTTTGCTGCTACGACGAGTGCCGGGCCTGATGCGAGGCTTCTCTATCGGCGCTGCTGGCACCGTTTTGGCAGGCAGCCGATGCTCCGCCACCTGGACCAGGTCCTGGCACTGACCGCATCGCACCACGGGATGTTGGGCTGCCATCTGCTCGGAGATCTTCACGATTGCTGCACAAGCAGGGCACTGCAAACGCACCACAGCCATGACAAACCTCGATCAACAGCTGATGAAGTCACCTATTGTGACCTTGCGATGTTACCCATGCAAGATGAGATCTGATGCAATTATGATGTTCACTCCACGAAAAAACCGCATGGTGCAAACCATGCGGTTGGAGCTGGTGAGTAATGACTACTCTTGAGCTGGATCTTTCTTCTTGGCGTTCTTGGCCTGTTCTTCACGGTACTTCTTGTGGACTTCGAGAGTGAAGGAACCGGTCTTGTCCTTGTCGATACGAGCGAAGGACTTCTCGACGAATTCGGGGTCACGTTCGAGCGCCTTGGCCATGCGTTCGTTGGAGGTAACCCACTTCTTGTACTCTTCCTTGGTCACTTTGCCGTCGTTGTTGTCGTCCATCTTCTTGAAGGTTTCTTCAGCAGTCTGACGACCGCCCTTGCCCTTCTTCTTTTCGTCCTGGGCCATGCCCGGGGCGACGAACACCAGGGCCAACACAGCTGCCAGGATCATCTTCCACGCTTTCATCGAACGCTCCTATAGGTGAGTGGTTTAGCGCTTCTGGGAGAAGCATACGCAATTCAACACCAGCATTGCAAGGGGGTACTGCGAAACTTATAGAATTCTTGCATGCCTACATGTCACATGGTAACGGGGGCGACCGGTCTGCTCGGTTCCCACCTGGCGGAACAGCTTACCCTGGCCGGTCATCGGGTCCGCGCCCTCGTTCGGCCCGGCAGCAATACCGACTTCCTCCGCTCGATGGATGTCGAATGTGTGACAGGAGACATTACCGATCCCGCCAGTCTGATGAGAGCTTGCCAAAGTGTAGATACCGTCTATCATTCAGCAGCAAAAGTTGGTGACTGGGGCACCCAGGCTGAATTCGAAACCTATACCATCCAGGGCACGCGTCATGTCGCTGAGGCAGTTCAAGCAACAGGGGCACGCCGGCTGGTACATGTCAGCTCCACCAGTGCCTACGGTCATCCACCCAGTTCAGCATTAACAATCGATGAGAGCTGGCCACTCGGAATCAATTTCTGGATCTGGGATCACTACACCCGTGCCAAGGTGGAAGCCGAGCGTCTGATCTGGAAGCTTTACGAAACCGAAAAGCTCCCTGTCACCATCGTCCGCCCCAGCTGGCTCTATGGTCCACGCGATCGGCTCACGATTCAGCGCATGCACAATACTCTGAGCCAGCGGAAAGTCCGCATCATCGGCTCGGGCAACAATCGGATGAACACCATCTATGCCGGCAGCGTGGCACACTGCTGTATTCTTGCCAGTCAATCGGAGGCAGCACTCGGGCAGGCTTACAACGCCACCTACGATGGTGCCATCACCCAGCAGGAATGGTTCAACCTCTGGGCCGATGCGTTTGCACTGCCCAGACCGACCAGGCATGTACCCTACGGACTGGCATTCCAGGCCGGGCTGGTGCTGGAAGCGTGCTACCGTGCCTTCGGTGCGAAGAAGCCTCCGCTCATCACCCGGTACTCCGCCTGGCTGCTGGGCCGCCCGACGTTTTACCTCTCCACCAAAGCTGAGCGGGACCTCGGCTGGAAGCCGATAGTGTCCTATTCGGAAGGCGTGAAGAAGACGGTCGAGTGGTATCTTGCAGATACGAGCTCGAAGCGTTCGTGAATTGCTTCGAGTCTCGTGTGTGTGCTTTAGCCAACGTGCTTCT
Source organism: uncultured Bacteroidales bacterium (assembly GCA_964410845.1). GTDB lineage: Bacteria > Planctomycetota > Planctomycetia > Gemmatales > HRBIN36 > JAEUIE01. The sequence continues at coordinate 9,439 of CAYPJB010000155.1, forward strand.
TCACCCAGGCGACGTATCGATCCATCCAGCCCTGGAGGAATTGCTTGCTGGATGGACCAATGTTGCCGTTCTCATCGAACAATCCATCCTTGACCTGAATGAACACTTCGGGCTGGCCCAAGGTCGGTACATCCAGATAGGCGAGTACGTTTCGTAAGTGCTGCTGTGCCAGTGCAGTGCCG
>CAYPJB010000156.1:0-9591 GCA_964410845.1 uncultured Bacteroidales bacterium
TCAATACCAGGAATGCTGACCGGCACCAGCGAGGTGATTGGTGCATTCGGCGACATAGCATAGGGCGAACGGGCAGGATCGTTAGGCCGACGCAGCATCACGGTCTCTGCCTGTGGAGCTTTTGCCAGAGTCCGCAACTGCTGCAGAGCATCATCCAGATAACCTACCTGATCAATTAAACCCAGTTGATGGGCCTGCCGAGCCGAGACCACCCGACCATCGAAGGCTGTCTCGATGTTGGTGCCAGTTTTTCGGCCCTGCTTCACTGCCTGCTTGAATTGTTCGTGATACTCATCCGCCATTGATTGTAATAGCGTTCGCGTTTCCGTGGTCATGGAAGCCTGCATGGTTCCCATATCAATCATCTGACCTGACTTGATCGTCTGAGGGACCACGTTGAACTGAGCCATCAGATCCTGCAGGTTGTAAAGATTCAGCACCACTCCGATGCCACCAGCCATCGTGCCCGGATGAGCTACAATCGCATCACATGCTGTGGCCAGGTAATAGGCCCCACCTGTCGCCACATCCATCAGACAGGCCACTACAGGCTTGTTGCTCGTCTTTTTGAAAGCCACCAACTCCCGCCACATCATATCAGTTGCGGAGACCGAGCCGCCTGGGCTGTTCAGTCGCAGCAGCACCCCACGTATGGAAGGATCCTTCTGGGCCCGCATTAACTTCTCATGAAAGAGCGACACAGGGTTTTCATTCTGTGAGAAGAGCCCGGTAGCATTCTGGTTCAGCATCATACCATCGACTTCAATGATGGCTACCTTCAAAGATGTGGCAGAAGCGTCGCTGCCATCCAGCGTTTGCAGTTTGAGCGGCCCGGTTTCTAGGTTTGCCGTCATAGCTGCGGTAAATCGCCCTTCGAGTGGTCCTTCCAATTTCACGACATTGTTGGTTTTCACCTCAGGAAAGGTAAAGACCGAACAACCAGCACCGACTACCAGGAAAATCAGAAACCAGCGGAGCATAGAACAGTATCCCGCGAAAGATGCAACTCTATACCCTGCCGAGACTTTAGCGACAACCCCAGTCTTTTCAGGGGAGTAGGGAATGGGGAGTTGGGAGCTGTGCAAATCTGTATTCTTCCCTCTGCTATTCCCTACTCTCCAATCCCTACTGACTGATTTTGCGAACCTTTTGCTAGATTCACCGTCTTCCACTTGCCGAAGTGAAAGTGACTGCTAGAAAAATAGTCCGAGTAAGAAGCCCTCTTAGCTCAGTTGGTAGAGCAGCTGACTCTTAATCAGCGGGTCGTAGGTTCGAGCCCTACAGGGGGCACTTTCAAGTGCAATGTGATTGTTTCCAACCCCTTGTTTTGCAAGGGGTTTTTCGTTTGGATGGTTGAATAAAGTACAAGCTGACCATCGTTATGGGCTTCATTCACTATCCGAATGGCACTGACAGTAATCATGCAAGCGAGATATTCAATGACAAAGCAGGACATCCTGTTACAGTGTTAGTGAACACGTTCAGAGATGGTGTTTTGAAAACTGCTCCTAGTCCAGGTTGGTTCCGTGCACTGCTCTTGATCACAGTTATGGCTACTGTAGTCTGGCTCAGTTCCATGCCGTTGTTGGTGCCCTTTGCCGACTTTCGTTGGCAGTTGCCCGAACGATACCATGTGAATGCCATCAGCAGTAACGGCTCGGAAGTGCTCATAGCACCTCGAGGTAACAATAAAATTGTTGTCCGTGATGTCGAACGTGAAATCAGAAGATGTGATGCAAAGACTGGCATAGCAAATGAGCACGTCGACATCAGGGTTGAGCAAGGCGAGTTATTCTACCTGTCTTTCTCACCGGATGACCGTTTTGTCATACTTGCCCAGAATTCTCAGCAACTGCTATATCATAGTGCTTCCCGGCGATCTTTTCGTTTTGATTCAATCCCGCAGGCACCTGGAACCGGGTATCAATTCTTTTACGATCAGCTCATGCACTGGTCACTGGACAACAAGTTAGTTGTGATCAAGACACCCAAGGAACTGGTGCTGTGGGATACCAGTCGACTGCAGACGATTGCATCACTGCCAGTCCCTACGGTTTTCACCATTTTTGAACGCTATCCCGAACTGTGGTTCACTCCGCAAGGTACCAGCCTGGTAACGATTGATAAAGAATCGACAGTAACCATTTGGGACACGACTACAGGAAAGATGCGATCATCTCTGGCCATTCCCACACTCATGGAATGGAAACGCTGCAGTACGCAAGATCCCGCGTGCAGATTTCTGGATGAACAGACCGCCATCTTCCACATTGCCACCCGGCAGCTATTGCAACGCACATGGCAGGATCACTTTATCATTATCGATCTGCACATGGGAAGGGTACTGGATACGCTCCATCTGGACGGCATCGTGCAGAATACTGGTTCCATTACGGATGAAGAAACCCCTTCTAACATCTGCATCATGTACGGTGATCGACCAATTTGGCGACGTGAGCTACAGCTCCTGAACCGCATCAGGCATGTCTATTCCGTTGTTGGCAATCGCTTTGTCAGGAATGATTCCGCAGCAGAATTGACCATGGCCTGGAAGGAAGGCACACTTTCCCCTGATGGAAAGTTCCTGCACGACATAGCAACTCAGGGTAACGACAAGTTTCACGAATTGATTGATTGCACTACGGGTCTGTCAAAACGGCTCAACCCTGTCGGCAATCATGAGTACTCTTTCGAGTTCAGCAAAAACGAACGACTGCTCAAGATCAGAGATCGATACATCTACGAGGAGCCGCTCTGGAATAACGTCGTCGATTCGATCAAGTTCATCAAGCTGCCCAGGATGAGTACCACCCATCACAAGCTCAATCTGTGGAGTCTTCCAGAAAAGCAGAACCTGATCTCACTAACACTCCATGAAGGAAGTCATGAGTTTCTGAATGAAGCAGGCACCCGGCTGGTGGTGCAGCATGGTAGTGAAGTACAGGTATACAATCTGCCATCCCGTGATGGGCGATGGTGGTTCATGGGGTTGTGTGCAATCGCTGCGATTTGTTCGATCTACCTGATAGCGAGTTGCTTCAGGCGGAGTTCTAACCCAGCCCCTGTGAACGACATTCCACCGTCACCGTCCCATCAGGGTTAAAGGTCACAATTACGAGCGGACTGGATTTGCTCAAGTAGAGATCCTTCTCATTCTTGGTACGCGCAACTCCATCAGCATCTGTCCATTGGATGGTCACTTGGTCACCACGCGGTTGATGATCCCGTAGCAAACCTCCATAGGGCTTATGCCAGGATTCGAGGGCAGTTGCTGGAATCTCATTCAACTTCATCGTCGATCCTACATACGTCAAAGTGACATTCTTCAAAGGTCTGCGTGTCTTATTGATGATGTGAACATGTACCCCCGGTTCATAGGTGTTCTTTAAGATCACCACCCAAGCAGACATGAAGAGAAAGCCTCCTGTCAGCAGAAGCAGGAAGACAATCCGGAAGATGCTCACGGTACTGCCTTGGCGAGCATTATCAATCGATGCTTCCCGTTGCTCAAACGACTGCGCCATGCTCATACTCCAGCAAATATACTTTTCCACAATAGCACAACTTGAAAGCGATTCACCAACGAGAACCAGAAAGTCCACTACCCCCGCACTTGGTCTGATGCTATCCTATTGGAGTGGAACGAGCTCTGCGGTTCTCGTGATGCGTGACTACTTTTGACGAACCGATAAGAGTACCCGTGGGATGCCCTCTCGTATCTGGGGCTTGCACGCCTGCCCGAGGCAGGATCCAAAAGCCAGGTCGGAAGCGTCCCTTTTTTACCAACGGGTTCTCAAAAGCACGTCACACGGCCTTCGTGGTGTCCGTTCCATCACTCTTCTTTTGCGTAGCTTCTGCTATCGTTTCTTGCTTTCTGAATACTATCCTAATCTAAAGTAAATCACTCCGGGGGGCACAAGCCCTCCGGCTTCTTGATGTTGAACATCAACATACCCGCCGTTCTCCCCGGCTTATTCGCTTTCACCATGATCAAGAAACCCGACTTTCTGAAACTGCTCGATGAACGCATTATCGTCCTAGATGGGGCGATGGGCACCAACCTGCACCGATACGACCCTACCGATGCTGACTGGGGCGGCAAGGAACTCGTCAATTGCACCGAGTGGATGCTCTATACTCACCCGGAGTGGATTCGTGACATCCACAAGAAGTTTCTTGAAGTAGGCAGCGATGGCGTAGAAACCAATACCTTCGGAGCCAACCGAATCGCCCTCAACGAGTTTGGCAAGGCTGATCATGTTGACGAGATCAACCGTAAGGCTGTCGCCATTGCTCGTGATGTTTGCGATGAGTTCAGCACCCCCGATAAGCCTCGCTATGTCATCGGCTCCATCGGTCCAGGCACCAAGTCCATCACACTGGGCCATATCTCATTCGATGAACTGGTGGAAGGCTATCGTGGTCAAGCCAAGGCTCTGATCGAAAGCGGAGCTGATGTGCTGCTGGTTGAAACAGCATTCGATCTGCTGAATCTGAAAGCTGTTTGCATTGTCTGTGTAGAAGAAATGCAGAAGTCAGGGATCAAACTGCCATTGATGGCCCAGGTCACCATTGAACGCCAGGGTACCATGCTGGCAGGTACCGACATTGGTGGGGCGATGGTTGCCCTTGAAGCGTTACCCATTGATATCATCGGACTGAACTGTGCCACCGGGCCGGATCTGATGGTCAGTCACATTCGCCATCTCAGCGACTATGGCCGACGCAAGATCAGCTGCTTGCCCAATGCCGGCCTGCCCGAGAATGTCGATGGCAAAGCCCACTTCCCTCTGACACCTCCCGAACTAGCCCGTGCACTCAAGCAATTTGTAGCCGACTTCGGAGTCAATATTGTTGGAGGCTGCTGCGGCACTACGTATGAGCATATCCGCCAGGTTGCTGAGGCGGTCAAGGGAATGAAACCCTTAAAACGCAACTTCACATTCGAGCCCAGCGTTTCGAGTCTGTATCAGGCCCAGGTACTCAAGCAAACCCCCGGGCCGCTCATCGTTGGCGAACGAACCAATACCACCGGTTCTCGCAAGTTCAAGAAACTGCTTGAAGCAGACGACATCGAAGGCATGGCAGCGATGGCCCGTGAGCAGCAGGACGAAGGTGCTCACCTCCTTGATGTCTGCGTGGCCTACCCCGGCCGCGATGAAGTGGCGGATATGAACAAAGTACTTCGTCGATTCAACGAAGCTGTCCGCCTGCCCATGGTCATCGACTCCACCGAATGGCAGGTAATGGCCGAGGGACTGAAGAATATTACCGGCAAGCCCTTCCTCAATTCCATCAATCTGGAAGAGGGACGCAACAAACTGGACATCGTGGTTCCCCTCGCCAAGAAATATGGTGCTGCTCTCGTTGCACTGACTATTGATGAAACAGGACAGGCCACTACCTGTGACTGGAAGTTCGATGTTGCTAAACGTATCTACGATATCTGCGTGAATGAATATGGCATCGAACCAACTGATCTCTACTTCGATCCACTGACACTGCCTGTTTCAACTGGTCAAAGCGATCTCTACAACGCTGCTGTCGAAACGCTTAACTCGATGAAGCGGATCAAGAACGAACTCCCCGGTGCAGGCACCTGGCTGGGCCTCTCCAACATTAGTTTCGGCCTCGATCCCTACGTTCGCCAGGTAGTCAACAGTGTCTTTCTGAAACTAGCATTGGATGTCGGCCTGGATGCAGCCATCCTGAATGCCAGCAAGATTCTGCCATTGAACGAGATCGACCCCGAAGGTCGAAAATTAGCTGAGCGATTGCTGCTTAACCAGCGGGAAGAAGGCGATCCCCTTCAGCAACTCATCTCGCACTACGAAAACTTCGGTGGCGAGAAGAAGACCAATGCCAGAAAGACCGTTGACCTCGGCAGCACCATCGAAGAGCGGCTCAAGAACGCCATCATTATGGGTAGACGGGATACGCTGGTTGAAGACCTGGAGACAGCCCGCCAGACTTACTCCCCGCTCGACATCATCAACACCGTGCTGCTTGATGGCATGAAAGTCGTCGGTGATCTGTTCGGTTCCGGCCAGATGCAACTTCCCTTTGTGCTGCAATCCGCCGAGGTGATGAAGGCTTCAGTCAAGCACCTTGAACAGTACATGACCAAAGCTGAAGGTTCCGAGAAGGGCAAGATCGTGCTGGCCACTGTGAAGGGCGATGTTCACGATATCGGTAAGAATCTGGTCGATATCATCCTCACCAATAATGGCTACAAGGTCTACAACATCGGCATCAAGCAATCGATTGAGACCATTCTGGAAGAAGCCGAGAAGACCCAGGCACAGGCCATCGGCATGAGCGGCTTGCTGGTGAAGTCTACCGTGGTGATGAAAGAGAACCTCGAGCTGATGCAGCAACGCGGGCTCAAAATTCCCGTCATCTGTGGTGGTGCTGCTCTCACTCGCCGTTACGTGGAAGACAATCTTCGACGCACTTACAGCGGCTCCGTGTTCTATGGCGAAGATGCATTTTCCGGCCTGCACCTGATGGACGAACTGTGTGGGCACAAGCCGGCTACGCTGACTGCGAATGCCGAGCCGATTGTTACTCTGGCCCCCGTTTCCTCCCAGGGGAGAGGGGCTGGGGGTGAGGGGGCTTCACCTGTCGTCGTACCAGCGCCGGCAGTTCGAACTCTCCCGCCAGCTCCTAATCTTCCAAAGCCACCGTTCATTGGCACCAAAGTCGTGCAGAACATCGACATTGCTGAGGTCTTCCGTTTCATCAATGAACGCACCCTCATCGGCACCCAGTGGCAGTTCCGCAAGAATAATGTCAAACCCGCTGAGTACGAACGGCAGATGCAGGAAGTGGCATACCCGCTCCTCGATCGGATGAAGAAGCAGTGTATACGCGAGAACATCCTGCGGCCCACGGCTGTTTATGGTTACTTTCCCGCCGCTGGTGAAGGGAATGACCTCATCATCTTCGAAGATGACTACAAGACCGAGAAGGAACGCTTCCACTTCCCGCGCCAGATTGGCCGCGAGAACTTGTGCCTGGCTGACTACTTTGCCCCGCGTGAGAATGGCAAGGCCATCGATCACGCAGGCTTCTTTGTGGTGACAGTCGGGAACTACGCCTCCGAACGGGCTCGTCAACTCTTCGAGCAGAACAACTATACCGATTACATGTACCTGCATGGCATCTCGGTGGAAGCAGCCGAAGCGACCGCGGAGTACTGGCACAAACGCATGCGGAACGATTGGGGCATTGGCCAGGATGACGACCCTGATATCACCAAGCTCTTCAAGCTTCACTACCGAGGTTGCCGTTACAGCTTCGGCTACCCCGCCTGCCCGAATCTGGAAGACCAGGTGAAGCTTTGCAAGCTCCTGCAACCCGAACGCATCGGCATCACCCTCAGTGATGAATTCCAACTGGAACCGGAGCAATCCACCTCGGCACTGGTGGTGCATCATCCAGAGGCGACGTATTTTAATGTGAAGTAACACATTGGCATTCACAATATGTGTCACACATCACCAGATCGGTTGTATTTGAAGTGAATCAAACCCGAACTCTTAATCCTTCGAGGATTCACGATGCACATCCTCAACAAGTTATTTGGCTACACCGACCCTACCAGGCAATGGGCCAAAATTATTGACCTGCAGATCCCGACGTTGGATCTCCAACGACCAGCTTTCGGAACAATTACTTTTGGTGACCCGGTGGAATCGGCAGAACATCTGGGCAAACCAGCCAGATCAAAGGTCTCTCAGAACCATGTAGAGTTGTACTACCAGCAAGGCTTCGACCTTTCGTTCGAGTTGAACCGGCTTGTTGAACTCGTTGTTTACTTCCAGGCTAGTGATGAACACGGCGCTTGCCCGGAGCTGCGACTGGCCCATGGCGGTGTTTTACTGCCAGCTTCAACGAAGGATGACATTATCCGTATGTTTGGCGACAAGTACGATCAGGAATCATGGGAGAAGTTCGATATTCTGCAATTCGAAGTAGGTAAACTGATTATCGAATTTGAGCTTGATGATGAAAACAGCAAGATAGACTTTGTCACTATCTATTTGAATGAATAATGCCCACGAATAACATGGGCACGTCACTTAACGCCTGTTCAGAGAATAACAGGAATCTCATCGAATTGAGGGATGTATAAAGTGCCCTACGAAGCGCGAAACGCCCAATCATAGCTAGGTGGGTACTTGGCCAGGACTTTGCCCTCGGCAAACTGGTTCCACGGAAGGTGGGCTTTCCTAAGTTGGATGTTGCGGAAGCCGGCCTTTTTCAGTCGATGTCGTACTTCGTCCCGCAGCCAGAGGTGCTGGTGAATCTTGTCGAAGGTAAAAGTGGCGGTGTTCAGTTCATACCCATGCAATTCTGCTTTCTTGGCAGCAAAGGCTTGCGCATCGGTCAGCGACATGCCCCGTTCGATGCCAAGGTCAGTCAGGTGCATCACGTGATAGATCAAGCCTTCGAGTGATGGTACGATACCAAGGGCCACGCCACCAGGTTTGATAGCCTGGCGGAACCCTTGGAGGGCATTGTCCAGAATCTGCACATCGGAACTGACCAGGCTGTTCATCGAAACCAGTACATCGAGCTTCACGGGTAGTTCACTGAGTTGATCGAATCGCAGCTGAAGGAAACCGATGTTCTTGTGTCCTTTACAGCGTATCTTCGCTTCACTGAGCATCTCAGAGGAGAAATCGACAGCTATCACCTTTTTGAAGGTTCTAGCCAGCTTCGGCAGAAGTGGGCCGGTGCCGCAGCCCAGGTCGCCCACGGTAAGGTGGGCTTTCCCAGGCATTCGCTCGAGTGCTCGGAGTACCGGGTTCTTCACGCCTTCTTCGTAAGGATCAACGAAGAGGTCATCATATTTGCGGGCCACGCGCCCCCAGGCTTCTGCTTGATCGATCATTCGGGGGTGGCATCCTTCCGCATCACCAGGTTCTCGATGAAGAACTCCATCATTCGCAACTGGTTCACTGCTGTATGGCCCAGGTCAGGGCCAACTTGCACGTCAAAGCTCTTGCCAGCGACCTGCAAGGCTCGGATGAGTTGCATCGCATTGTTGGGATGCACATTATCATCAGCGGTACCGTAGTAGATCATCAGGCGGCCTTTGAGGTTCTTGGCGTAGGTCATCGCGGAACCTTCGTCGTAACCCTTCTTGTTTTCCTGTGGGGTATACATGTAACGTTCAGTGTAGATGGTGTCGTAGTGACGGAAGTCTGTCACAGACGACGAGCCACATGCAGCCTGGAAGACATCGGGGTGACGCAGTAGGCAGAGGATGGAAGCAAAGCCACCATAAGAGGTGCCATGAATGCCCACGCGAGTCTTATCGAGATAAGGACGTGACCAGAGAGCCTTCACGCCAGCAGCCTGGTCATCTACTTCAGTGATGCCAAGCTTGAGGTAGATCGCATCGAGGAACTTCTTCCCTCGGCCAGCGGCGCTGCGGGAATCGAGCGTCGCCACCAGGAAGCCATATTCCGTGAGTCGATCAGGCTGAGTGAAGGTTTCACGAGCGCCATTGGTTTCAGGACCTGCGTAGACTCCTACCAGCAGTGGATACTTCTTGTTCGGATCGAAGTTGGATGGAAAGTG